>JAFTAC010000372.1 GCA_017458805.1 Victivallales bacterium
GGGATGTGGGGCGAGTAGAGGTTTTCAAACAGGGTGCCTCCCTCGGCGAACTTGTCGATATGCGGAGTTGTCAGCTTCTTGTAGCCATAGCAGCTCATGTGCGTGGAAATAAGGGAGTCGATGCCGATGAGAATCAGATTCGGCTTCTTCGCCGTCTTCTTGGTTGCCGCCATTATTCAATTTCTCCTTTTCCTGCGTATTTTGATGTTTCTCTGGCGGCATCGCAGGATTGCCGCCAGAATGTAAGTTGAAAAAACTATAGTTTCTAGAGAATGCTAGAGACCTACTCCTCTGGCACGCCGATCTTCGCAATTGCGGGGTCGTCGGGGGAGACGCGACGTCCTTCGGTGCAGGAGACGTATGTGGCCAGCACGAGGCGCAGTGAATCGCGCGCATCCTCCGCCGTCTGGATAGCAGGACCTGTCCCGTGCAAGAACTCGGAGAGGGGCTTGCAGAGGTTCTTCAGGCGCTCACCCTGAGAGTGAGGCGATGGAATGTCGATGACCGACCACTTCTTTTCAACAGCGTCGTAGAACCTCATGCCTGGGGCGTTTTCCTCCCGTGGCATTGAGCTGGTGACGGCGTCACCATAGCACTGCACCAGATAGCCCTTTTCGCCCATGATTTCCGTTGTCTTCTCCGCACCTGCGCAGATGAAGGAGCAGCAGACCTCGACGAGAGGACCGCCAGGGTAGCGGAAGATAGCGATGCCGTTGTCGTTGACAATCTTCGGGTTGCCAAAGGTTTCGACCTCGGCAGTCACGGACTCGGGCATGCCGAAGAGCCAGTGGATGAGGTCGATAGGATGCGCGGCATCGTCAGCCCAGATATCGCGGTTCAGGGAGGGCACCAAGTGCCAAAGCTCATGCGGGTCCTTCTTGCCGATGCAGATGCCGAGGTTGTGGCGGCGCTGGAACTGGTGGACCTTGCCAAATGTCCCGTTTTCCATCATCTCCTTCATCTTCAGGTTCTGAGGATCAACGTGCATCTGCCAGGCCATTGTGAAGGGCACGTTGTACTTCTTGACGGCGGCAACGATGCGGTCGGCCTGCTCCATGGTCAACGCCAGGGGCTTCTGCACGACAATCTTCTTGCCCGCCTCGGCAGCCACCTCCACCATATCTGCATGGTAAACGGTCTCCGCGCCAATGATGACACCTTCGATTTCAGGGTCGCCCACTACGCAGTGGGGGCACATGCCCTTTTCAAAGCCCAATTTTTCGGCGTAGTTATTCAGACGCGCCTCGTCGTGATCCCATGCGCGCACCACCTGGATGTCCAGTTCTGGATGCTCTTTCCAATAGGCTGCGTATGTGCCAACGTGCCCATGTGCCAACCCCAAAATGCCAACTTTCATCGTTTACGCTCCTGATTGTTTAGGCTGTAGCCAGAGCTCGGCTCTGGTAGTAAAAAAACAAACAACTATACTGTAATAGCCTTACGCAAAATAACAAGTCGGTTCAGCGTGCAAAATGCTGAAATAGTCACATTTCGGGGAAGATGCTATTGCAATGCGACAGCCCCTGCCGTATTGCAACAGCGTTGTTATGAGGTACCCCGCGGCAAGAATACCGACGTTACCCCCTGCCTTTTACAAAGCATGCCTTCACGGTTTTGCTGTCATCGGCAAGCACGGTGATGTCCGCCCAGAGGCCGACTTCCAGGCGACCTGTCTTGTCCGCAAAACCAAGGATTCTCGCCTGGTTGGCTGAGAGAACCTTCGTCGCCTCGGAAGGGGTGAAGCCAAAGCGCTGCGTCAGGTTGCGGAAGGCAAGGTTCATGGAGAGGGAGGAGCCGATGATGGCCCCGTCGGAGTCCCTGCGCGCCAGTTCGCCTTCGCGGATGGTGTAGGGCACTCCCATGTCAAGGAAATGCCCCTCCTTCATACCTGCACCCTGCATGGCGTCGGTGATGGCAACGATATGGTCGGCGCCAGCCCCGCGCCGCACAAGTTTCACAAGTTCAGGGGGGACATGCATCCCATCAACGATAAGCTCCTTCGTGACACGGTCGTCGATGATGGCCAGGTCCGTGAGCGCAGGCTGACGCACGCCCTCGTGGGAGACGGGACACGCATACGCATCAAAGAGATGGCAGAACTGGGAGACTCCCGCCTGGATGGCTGCCTCATAGTACCATGTCGGTAGCCCCGTATGACCTGCGGAGACCGCCACGCCCTGTGACACCAGAAAGCGTACAACCTCCAGCGCACCAGGCATTTCAGGGGCGAGAGTCAGCAGTTTGAGCGTGCCATCCGACGCATCAAGAAAAGCCTGCGCCTCACTCAAGGTCGCCGTTCGGATGTATTCGTGGATCATGCCCCCCTTGTAGATGGGGTTCAGCCAAGGCCCTTCGGAGTGCGCACCAGCGATGCGAGCCCCTGGCGTACCCTGCTTTGCCAGGCGCGCGATGATGCGCAACTGGTACAGCATCATCTCTTCGGGAGCACAGGAGAGGGTCGGGCAGAGCATGGTCGTGCCGACGGTCGGCGCAAAGGCCGCCATGCCCCGCATCCCCTCCTCGGTCTCCGTACTATATGGGCCGAGACCGTGCAGATGGAGGTCGATGAACCCCGCAAGAATCCAGTCGGCTCCAGGCAGAAACTCCCCTCGGTGCTCAACCGAGGTTATGATGCCCTCGTCGTTCCACGACAGATTGCCATAGAAGACCGTCTCCGTGGTGACGATGTTACCCGTGAGTTTGCCCATAACCGTTTAGTCTCCCCAGGCGGTGTTGCCCAGAAGACCTTCGTTGAAGAAGCAGGGCTTGAAGCCGTTTTCGGTGAAGAGGCGGGAGGTCAGCGCGATGCGGTCCAAATGGTCTGGGATGTAGTTCGGGTAGCTTGGGAAGGTGTATTGCTCATGGCTGCCGAAGTCAAATGCCTCGACTCCATACTTCTCGCAGGCCTTGAAGGCGTGCTCCACCTTCTTGGGCACCTCTGTAATGGGAGTCAAGTTGCCGCAGAGGACGCCGCGGAAGAAAATGACGCCCAGTGACGGGTCGTAGTAGGGCCTGTGGGTGCCCATCACATACCCCGATTCTTCGGGATGCTCGTAATGCATCTTGAGCCCCTCGCTGGGTGAAGCCTTGTCAACCCCCGAGAGGGAGCGCGACTGCACCTGGTTCATGTCGCCGCCCTTCATGCGGTCGCTCAGGCTGGGGCCGCCCATGACGCGCGCACGGAACGCCGCCGAATAGCAGCGGGTGCCTCGGCGGATGACCTCCGCCGCCACGGCTGGATGGATGTTGCCCCAGTGGATGACCACTGGCGGGATGAAGGCGTTTTCACCAGCAAAGCGGATGATTTCGTTCTTCACCAAGTCATAATCCCGTCCAAACTCCTCGGCGGAAGCCTCCAGATAGGGGCGGTCGGGAAACTCGCTGTAGGAGTGGAAGGAGAATTTCAGCCAGTCGGAGTTCGCATCGAACTCGGATTTCCAGATGTCAGGCATCTGGTCAAGCGTGTAGCCGTCCTTGTCATGGTCGTTGCGGAAGAAGCAGTTGAGGGTGACCTTGTAGCCTGTCTCATCATGGATTTTCTTGAGGCCCGCCAGGTAGAAGTGGTCGAAGGCGTGCTTCGGGCGCTGGCGAGTGAGTTCGGTGAAGAGGAAGCTGTGGTCGTCGATATAGCTTGAACAGCGGCGGTAGGAGGCCTTGTCCCACACGAGTGTCAACGACTGCGAATAGATGCCATACGGTGTCAACACCGAGGCGGTCACCTCATTATACTTCTGCGTCAGCTCGATTTCCGCCGTAAAGTTGCGTCCCTCCATTTCGGCGGGTTTACCATTGATTTTTACAGGCAACCCCGTCTCCGAGATGCCTTCAATCATGATTTTCAGGCTGTTGGCTGTCTCAACACCGTGGTTGTGGTTCAGAATCGCCCCCTGGCGATGGCTCGTGATTTCAATCATTTTAACATTCCTTTGAAGAGTTGATGGGGAAAAGTATTGCTTGATAATTTACAGTAATATCCCCCAAATGTCAAACGTTCCATACATTTTGAGGAGGCCACTTGAAAACTACTTCTTTAGAAGTATATTATTTCTAGAGATTCTAGTTGAAAAGAGCTTACAGGGAAAGAAAGATGGAAAAGATTACACTATATCATGGGTCGCCGGTGATTGTCCCCAAGCCAGAATATGGCAAGGGGAAAAGCTACAATGACTATGGCAGGGGGTTCTATTGCACGGAAAACCTAGAACTAGCACGCGAATGGGCTTGTTCGGAAGAAAACGGGGGGTATGTGAATCAGTATGAAATAGACATTGCCCAAATGAACATTCTTCATCTGGATTCAGCCCCCTACACTATCCTTCACTGGCTGGCGTTGCTGATGAATAACCGCCAGATACGTATTTCAAGTCCAATTATGGCCCGTGGCGTTGAATGGCTGACAACTCATTTCCTGCCTCCTTTGGAAGATGTGGATGTGGTGATTGGCTATCGAGCAGACGATTCCTATTTCTCCTTTGCAAGGGCCTTTGTCAACAACGAGATTACATTGGCGCAGTTATCATACGCCATGCACCTTGGTGAGCTTGGCAAACAATTCGTACTCAAAAGTCAAAAGGCCTTTAGTGCCATACAGTTTGTCTCATATAATCCAGTGGAACAGCAAATCTACTATCCCCGTAGAAAGCAGCGCGATGAAGAAGCCCGCGCAGCCTACAGAGCGGAGTTGGAACGCGAGGTTATTGAGGGGCTGTTTATGCGGGATATTATACGTGAGGAGGTGAAACCAGATGATCCACGCCTACGCTGAAGAATACCTTGACGACGCCATGCACAACCTTGGCGAAGCCATGGACTGTGCACGCGAATGCCATCATCTTGAGCTTGATGAGTTCCTGTCGCTTTTCATCACCACAAACCTTGCAAGGGAATTTGGGCATGGTGCTCCCAAAGTCGTTTCTGGACTCTCTGGCACGGAACTGGTGCTTGAAACGCTGTACCGTTCTGGACTTGGTTCCGAAGTTCCACCACCACAGATATGCTATGACCTCTCGTCCGCCTATTGGTGCGGATGGATTCTGGCATTCACTCAATGGCGAAGTGGCAGAAGCTTCAAAGAGATACAATCCCTTCTCACCATGAAGGAACTAGAACGCCTCTATCCTACCCTACACGAAACAAGCGAGGAAAGAGCAGCTGACAGCATCGAGAAGATTCTTCTTGCCAGACAGCCCATCACAAAGCTGCAAAAAAAGCGAAAGCTCTGCCATCTGACGCAAAAAGAGCTTAGTGAAAAGGCTGACATCAATCTACGCACTCTTCAACAGTATGAGAACAAGGCAAAGAACATCAACCATGCGGCAGGAGAAACCCTGCTCTCACTCAGCAAGGTTCTTGGCTGCCGTATGGATGACCTGCTCGAATACAGTTAACCGCCTCTTCTTCTACTTCCTCGTGGCGGGCAGGGTGATAATGGCTCCAATCTTCAGTTTTCCGTCCTTCTTCATGCCTGGATTGGCGGAGACGATGTCATCCACATAGCTCTCATCGCCGTAGAAATGCTTTGCAATGGAAGATAACGTGTCGCCCTTTTTGACCTGGTACTGGAAGGGATTGTCATAATGGCCAGGCTTGCTGACGCCATCGTGGTCGATGGCGGCGACATCGATGACCTGCTTGCGCGAATCCAGCCGATAGGCGAGGAACTGCCTGCTTTCATCCGCGCGCCCGTAGTTCGTGTAAATCTCCGCATAGAGGGTCACGGCGCCTAGCACCTTCTGGGAACTCGTGCCGTAGTAGTCGGTCTGGACGTTGTACTTGCCCTTGACGGCATTGCGTATCATATACTCCTCGGGTCCATATCCCTGCGTGAAGTCGCAGGAGTTGCGTCCGCCCGTGGAGGTGAAGCGGTGGCTGTAGAAGCACTTTTCGCCAAAGGTGTCCGTCACCCACGAGTCCATGTCGCTCATGTCGGTATCCCAGTTGATAACAACGCGGATATCGGTCTGGATGGGCTTGATGAACTGCATATCGACGTTCTTGATGGCGATTCCCTTGCGTTCGGCGCGCAGAATCATGCGGTTGATTTCGGTCAAGGCGATGACCTCGATTTCGCGGAAACGTTCATTGAACTTGTACTTGACCAAATGAAGCATCATATCGACAGCCTCCTGGAAGCGTTCCAGATCGTCCAGCACGAGTGCAAGGTCGCGGTAGGACTGGGGTTCCTCGGGAGCCAGCTTCAGCACCGCCTTGAAGACGGCGACAGAGGCCTCCAGCTCGCCCCAGAAGCGCAACTTGTAGCCCAAAATGCGCAGCACCTGCTTGTTCTCCAAATCCATCTCCGCCAGATTGGAGAGGACACGGAGGGCGATTTTCCTGTCGCCAGCCTTCTCGAAGAAGTCTGCGCAGTCCATATAGAAGCCTGCAGAGGCGCCGTAGTCCTTGCGTTGCCCCAGATAGGCCTGGTAGGCTCCCTTGCCAGCCTCCTTAAGAGCGTCGATGTACGGGGTCTTGGGGTTCCACGCCTGCAAGACCGTCTTCACGCCGCCAGAGGCACCGCCTTCTGGCGCTTCCCTGGCCAATTGGGGAGCTGCATTCGAATCCATGGCCGCCCCAGGTGCAGGTGCCGCCAAAAGGGCTGGTGCTTCCTCCGCAACCGCTCCATCCGCCTCCGCTGCGCGGCCAGGAGCAAGACGACGGAAGAAATTGCGAACGCCCCCCCTGCTATTTGCCGCACCCTCCACCTCGGGCTCGCCCCGTGTGATTTTCGCAACCTTCGGGTACTCCTTGTCATACCATGCCACCAGGTTCTTCCATAGATTCAGCACGGTTTCAATGGGCTTCTCCTGTAGCTTGAAGGATTCACCCCACTGGCTGTTCTTATCCGCCTTGTGCTGCGCATCGTACTGCGCACGCATCTCGGGCAGGCTTTCAGGCGGGCGGATGTTGTAGCGGAGGTATTGCGACAGGTTGTCCAGCACCAACAGGGAGGTGCCTGGCGTGACAAGGCCGTAGAGCTTTCCTGCCGCCGTTACTTCCTGCGCAGGTGCATCGGAGGCAAGAAGTTCCGCTATTTTGAGCTGGCCGTAGTTGGTGCGCAACAGCGTTCCCGCCTCCAAACCGTTCTCATCGGTGACAACGGCCTCGCGACGCACAACCGTCCCCGCAACGGAGAGTTCGAAAGCTAGCTTCTTGCCGCCAGCTGGCAGCTTGCCCGCAACCGAAAGGCGGTCGCCGTCAAACTGCCAGGCGACCTCAGGAAGCTTTGCCCCGTTGCAGGTGGCGGAAGCCAGGAAGGGGCGCGGAATGTCCAATAGTTTGACGGCATCCTCCGCCGAGAGGCTGCGCAAGTCCATAAACAGGCCGTTGCCGACCAGGGCCTTGAGGGCGGAGGCGTTCAGTTGCTTGTCCGACGTGAAGGCGCAGAAGCGTGTCGCCTTGGCGGTTGCCGCCTCCATCGAGAAGTTGTCCAGTCCGTCAGTGAAGAGGTATGCATCCGACTTTTCGGGGATGGCGGCGACAGCGGCTGCAAGGTTGGTCGCACCGTCGTAGATGACGGCCTCCAGCGCCTTGGCCAGTTCTTCCGCAGACGCAAAGACGACGGGAGCCTCGGGCACGTTGCGGAAGGTGATGAGCGTTAATTTCTTCGCCTGCCCGAAGGCCGCTTTGATGAAGGCAAGCTCAGGGGCGTGGTCGGACTTTTCGCGGGACATGGATGCATCCCACAGAATCACAGGCTCCTGCGAGCGTGGAAGGCTGTTCTTCAGGCTGGCGGGCTCCACCGTATAGCTGTAGGCGAAGTACTCCTTGCCGTCGCTGGCATTCTGGTGCAGAAAGGATTCATCGGGCCTGGTCATGACAGCAACGTAGAGGTCCTCCGTCAGAGCGATCTCCTTCAGTTCCGTATTGGCGGTATAGACGGTCTTCCACTTCTGGAACTCCAGGTTGCTGAGGGAACCAGCCACCACCTTGGGAGGCTGAATGGCAGCCGCCACATTCAGTTTCAACTTGAAGCTGCCGAGCTTGTCGGGGAAGTTCAACGGCTGCACGTAGTAAGAGGCGCGAGTGCCGTTTTCGTTGACAGAGAGCGTAGTGGCGACATAGCGCACGCTCACGCGCCTGTCGCCATTCGCATCGATGGGATATACCTTCGTGCGGAACATGTTGCCGCCGACCTGCTCGGCCAGTCCTGGGTCGATTCCCTGCCGCACGACTTCGTCGAAGACAGCCCGCGCCTTCTCCTTCTCCACGATGACGCCATCAACCATCTTCCCGTTCACGTCCAGCGCATACCCTGCGACAGTCGCCCCTGCGGGAAGCGGAAAGTTCAGCTCCCCTTCCAAAATGCGCCCGTTTGGGTTGTGGAGCGTCATCGTCACTTTGGTCTCCGTGAGGACACCATCCACATTGGCCTCTATCTCCACATCCGTCACCTGCACAGGCAGGATGTTGTCGATGACAGGCAGCTTGACCACAATGGGCGGCAGTGGAGGAAATGGAGGGCGCGGCGGCCGCGGAATGATGTTCTGCGCGGATGCAAGCGCGCTGATAAAGCAAAGCAGTAGAATTAAATAGCTCATGCGTCTCTCCTTTCTTGTTTTCTCTTCCTATGGTAAGTTTTCGCAACGATGACTGTTGTAAGGAGCGGTTTTTCGACGGCGGGGGCGCCGTCGCTACCCCCTAATCGCCGAAATGCGTGACGTGGAAATTGGCGGCTCCACAGACGGGGAACTGCTGTTCGCCCCATGGCTGGAACCACTTTGCGTAGCCGCGCAGGCGGTTCTCGGGGTCATAGACGCCGTATTCCAGCGCATCGACAGCAGGCTTGAGCCCACGTCCCGACTCGAAGTTGATGCTGCCGATTTCCACGGCGCATGGCCCTTTGGCAGTCCCGAAAAGCTCCGTGGTGGTAGTCGTCACGATACGCCTGTTGTGCTGCGCGGTGATGTGGTTGATGACCGTCAAGTGGGAGGAATCGTGGAAGGTGATGCCCTCCTCGCAGTTGTGGATGTAAAGGAAGTCCGCAATCACGTGCTCGCTGCAGACGAAGCCGTAACGGAAGCCCTGCACGGCGACATTGCGCAACGTGTTGTCGTCGTTCTGGTCGCCCGAGGTGATGAGCCCCGCCACGTGGCAGGGATTCGGCTGGAGTTCCTTGCCAAGCAACGAATCGCCCACATTGTCGTCAAGGCAGAACTGCGAGTCAGCCACGTGGATACGGGAGATGTTGTGGAGGTTGACGGCACTCTGCGTCGGGTACATCTTCTCGTGGTCGAGATGCACGCGGAACTCAGATTGGCGATGGAGAAGTTTGCCACGCAGAAATGCCCCTTGCAGGAATCCCCTTCTGGTGCCGCCAGGATGGCATAGGGGCGTTCCTTCGGGTCATGAACCTCAGGCGCCTGCCAGTCGGAGAAGAGAAAGGTGTTGTCGTTGCGCAGTTTCCCGAACTGCGTGGGTTTGAAGAGTTTGCTGCAATCCATAGGCCTGACGATATAGGCGTTCAGCAGACGGCACGGCATCTCGCCCTCCA
>JAFTAC010000373.1 GCA_017458805.1 Victivallales bacterium
AAAATGCTTTTCACCTTATGAACCTGGTAGAACTTGAGATAATCAACCCTGTCGCGAATACCGCCAAATGGATTCGAGAAGGGTTCGTAGTACATCTTCCAGTAGTCCCATATCGCAAGATTGGCCCCCGTTCTCTCCCACGCTCCAATCAGCTCAACATAGCTTTTGTTCTGCGGGGTATCCAGCGGACGCATCACATCCCGCTGGTTGACGCCGTTGAACTCGCCGTCCATTGCAGCAATGCGCACAATCAGGTTGTTAGGCAAAACACCCCCCTTCGGCGGAAAAACCGTGTCCTTGTAGGCGAACATCTGGATACGGATTTCAGGATAGTCCTCACGTATCGAGCTGGCGACATCGCCCGTGAAACGCGCCACCAGCCCCGACACACCATATCGTTCCGCCTCCGCAAGGCACTGCGGACAAAAGCACTGCGCATCGCAGTCGTTCATTGAGATGTCATAGACTAGAGGATAGGGAAGTCCCTTTTCACGGCAAACAGCACGGTCTTTCTCAATATAGGCACGCAGTTTCCCCTTGAAACGACGCCGCACTTCTGGATGCGTATAGCAAATCTGCCCCTGCGCAGTACTCTTGACCTGCACCCGTTCACCCTGCTTGTTCATCCAGCCGATTTCCTGCGGGAAATCACGGCTGTAGTCCAGATAGGTATGCCCTGCACGCGGTGAGCCAATCTTCCGTCCAAAGCCATATTTCGCCTCTGCATAGATGTTGGTCTTGTTATGTGCAAAGAAATCCTGGCACTCCTCGTTACGATGGTTGCGGTTCGTAGGGAAGAGATAGTAATTGCGACAGAGCGGAAAGGCGGGTGTACCAGAGTGTTCTGCGTGCTCTGGCAAGACGCGTGGTCCCGTATTGGGATAAAACGTATAGCCGACACCAAGCCAGCGGATGTCCAAATAGCGTTCCATGAACTCGTATGCCGCATAGCAAACACCGCGTGGTCCGCCGCCTTGCAGGCAAACCGTTCCGCCATCAATCTTAATGCGCCAGCTCTCCTCGTCAGGCAGGTCAGCCGTCTCAATGGAAATGAAGTGGTCTTTAGGCGCGGCTACGTCAATGGAGCACTCCACGCCAGTCGCAAGACAGATGCCCTCACGCAGCTCTTCCGCCACGCACTTTTCCGTCTTCGACGCCTTTTCCGAAAGCACAATCGTGAAAGCCGTCCCATTCTTCTTCAGCATAACGCCCCAACCTGTCATGCAGCATGTCAACAAAACGAATAGAAATCTGCTCATCAAGCCTCCAAATTCATAGCTAAGTGTAACATAACTATACTTCCTCATTTCCAGATTTCAAATGGACTATGATTCAAGACGCTACAAGCAGCTTTTCAAGCAAGGCAAGATGCACCGCATTATGAACATCGTGTTGAATTTCGACAAAAGCCTCAAGAAAAGCCCAAGTTGCCTGCTTGATATGTTCAAGAATTCTAACAGTGTTGTTGACAAGCTTTTTTTCAACTATGGTTTCACAAGCCTGAACATTTACGAGATAGCGGAAAATTACGACAAGTTCTCTTGCGAAGAACTGCAACAGGTACTATATTTATTCAAGTGCGACAGGGAGAAGCGGCCTTTTATGGAGGATCTTGAGAATGGAACACTCAAGGGTATCTTGAGTCGCGACGCAGCGCTTGTCTGCGCCGTCTTCCTCGGCTTGAAGTTGGAGATAGAAGATAATTCAGAGGAGATTGACATGTGCAAGGCAGTGAGTGATTTCAGAAGAAAGTGCATCAAGATCGGCATCGACGAGGGCAAGAAGATCGGCATTGAGAAGGGAAGAATGCAGGCGATAAGAGAAATTGTGGAGAGCCTTATCAACCAGAACTATGGTGTAAGGGAAATCTGCAAACTGATCAGCGTCCCATTTGAAACTGTCCAGGAGATTACATTGTCTTTGCAAAATTAAGAATTGTGCGAAGCTTGTTGTCCGTGGATACTGCAATATCCATGCTCTTTGGGATTACACGCTATCATACCCAACCTCTTGAAATTGTGCACATTCGTTTTAATACATAACTCATAAGGAGAAAACATCATGTCAAAGAAAGTCATCGTCGTCGGATTTGGATTCATGGGACAGACCCACGCAAGAAACATCGCCAACCATCCCAATCTGGAGCTTGCGGCCATCGTGGATGCCATCGACCCCAAAATAGCCATGAAGAAGAGCACGGGCAACCTCAACACCAACACGCTCGGCGAAAATGTCATCTCCAAGGTCCCGTACTACAAGGAGTTGACCGAGGCTATCGCCGAAGTCAAGCCAGATGCCGTTGTCGTGGCGACGCCCACCATGCTCCACTACAAGTTCGCTAAAATAGTGTTGGAGGCTGGGTGCAACCTCTTCCTGGAGAAGCCAATATGCCTCGACCCGAACCTCTGCGACGAACTTGTCGCCCTGGCTGAGAGCAAGCACCTGGTCTTTATGGCAGGACACTGCGTCCGTTTCCAGAAGGAGTTCCTGTTCATCAAGGAACTGGTTGAGAAGCAAACCTACGGCAAACCCGTCTATTTCCATTACTCTCGCTACTGTGGCGTCCCTGGCTGGGGCAGCTGGACCGATCCTGAAGTCTCCGCGAAGTCCGGCGGCGCCATGTACGACATGGCCATCCACGACACGGACTGCGCACGCGCACTCTTCGGGAATCCCGATGAAATCGCCGTCATGCCCTATCTGCGCGACCGCTTCGGTCTGATGGTGGTCGATACCTGCTGGAAGTACAACAACGGCCCCATCGTCCGCGTGGAAGCGGGCTTCCAGCCTCCGCACACGATGCCCTTCCACAAGGAATTCACCGCCATCTTCGAGAACGCCACCATCAACTGCGACATGCGCGGCATGACCATCAGCACTTCTGAAGGCGTGAAGCCCGTCGAACTTAAAGAAGTGGATTGCTACGAAGCCGAGATGGCCGCCTTCGCGGAGTACCTCGAAAAAGGCGAGATGCCCTTGGAGTGCTCTGGCAAGGACGCCACCGCCACCATCCGCATCTGCACACGCTTCTTCAACAACAAGGGCTGACAGCATCTCTCCTGTGTGCGGTGCTTCAGAAGGGGCGATGCCGTCGCCTGTCCTGTGAGCCTCGCTTCAGAGGGGCGATGCCGTCGCCTGTCCTGTGCGCCACGCTTCATCGCGGCGATGCCGTCGCCTGTCCTGTGAGCCACGCTTCACGTTGCCTGTCCTGTGTGCCACGCTTTAGCGCGGCGTAATACGAAGGCAAACGCCCTACACCATAACCACAAAAATGCTGGCGAAGACGCCAGAGGGAGGAAACAACCATGACACCACACGAACTCAACCAACTGGCGGAACTGCTCAAAGAGGCCAAGTTCATCACCTGCCTGACGGGTGCGGGCATGTCCACGGAAAGCGGCATCCCCGATTTCCGCTCCTCAACGGGCATCTACAACACCCTCACCAGCGAGGACATCTTCGACATCAACCGCTTCCGTCAGAACCCAGATGACTTCTACAAGTTCAACAGTAAGTTCTACAGTACCCTCATGGACGCCCAACCCAACGCAGGGCATCTCGCCCTGGCCAGGCTGGAGTCGGAGTTCGGCAAGAAGGTCATCATCTCCACGCAGAACATCGACGGCCTCCACCAGAAGGCCAAC
>JAFTAC010000042.1 GCA_017458805.1 Victivallales bacterium
CCCACGGCTATGTTCTTGCCGCCGCTTACCCTTCTGAATAATAACCAATAAACATTTCGAGGTGATAACAATGAAACTAAACAAACTTGCTATATGTGTATTGAGCGGGCTGCTGCTGGCTGGCAATATAAAGGCGCAGGAGGCGGAGGAGACCGAGGAGCGTCCTGTGTGGCTGCCCTCTTTGGAATTAAGCCTTGACCGTACTTCTCGTTACATGTCCGAAGGGAATGTGGGCAATCCCGACCCCATCGACACCCTCAGCCTGACTGCCGAATGGGGCATCACGGAAGAGTTTTCCTTCCACATCGGCGGCGTCGCCATCTATGACGAGACGAATGCATGCGACCACGACGACAACGTCGAGGAGTGGGACTGGCTGGCTGGTGTCACCTTCAACCTGCCTGGCGGCATCGAGGTCAACATCGACTACATCTACTACAACTACCCCTGGGATGAACACAAGCACAATGTTGACACCAAGGAGTATGAGATTGACGTCACGGCGACGGAAATGAACCTCAAGCCTGGCATCGTCTTCGTCCACGACTTCGAGAACGACGTCATCAAGGCAAACGTGAACGTCACCTACGAGCAGGCGTTGGAGTTCATCTCTGAGAAGCTCGGTTTCGAGTGCCCTGTCGAACTCTGGGTTGGCAACCACCAGTACACGGGAAGCACGCGCCACACCGCCGTCTATAGCGTCTGCGTCCAGCCCACGCTGAACTACGAAATCAACGAGCACTTCTCCATCGGCACCTACCTCCAGATGGGGTGGGGCATCGACGGCAGTGTCCGCCGCGACTGGCGGGAGGACGAGAACAACAGCGCCTTCAACATCTGCTGGGGGCTGAATCTCACCGCTAAGTTCTAAAATAGCGGGCAGACCGCATGAATGCGGCGCACACAACTGGGGCAAAGGACGGGGGGACAGCCCCCCGCGCCCCCCGCTCCGCTTTTCGCGCCGTGTAGACAACTAGCCCTACGGATGGAGGGCAGTCCCCCGCGCCCCCCATACTGCAGCTTACTGCGCCACCTCGAAAACGGCGATTTCGTTCCAGTCGTCGAGCTTGACGGTGGCCTGCCAGGCGCCTGGGGCGCCAGTAACGGTGATGTTGGAGGCGTCGGTTGGGAGGCCGTAGCGGTTGAAGTGGGCGACCCTGGGTTTGGCGTTGCCGCCCAGCTTGTAGGTGCCCGAGATGACGGTGATGGTGCGCTCCTTGCCAGTCATCACGCCTTCGTCGATGCGGACAGGGGTGAAGGGGAAGAGCCAGTTGGAGACCTCGTAGCTGCCCGCGTCAGGTCCCGTCAGAGGCTGGTCAGTGCCGTAGTAGTAGGGGAGCTGGGCGTTTCGGATGGCGGTGATGATGCCCTTGGTGAGGATGAGGGCGCGCTTGTCCTGTTCGCCAGGCTGGGGCTTCTGGTAGCGTCCAGGGCGCAGGTTCAGGATGATGGGTGAGGTCAGGTGGCCGAGGGACTGGTAGCGGAACTCTGGGGGCTTCTTGTCGAGGTAGGGCAGTGGATTGCAGATGTCGTTTTCCATCTCTGCGAAGCTGAGGCGCCCGCAGCTCTGCTCCTCGCGGGTGACGGGGTGCCCGTTGGTTAGAACAAACTTTCCAGCGGAGGTAATGCGCTTGATGATCTCCATGCGGGCAGGGGAGCCGACGATGGCGTAGTTGTAGTATTTGGAGGTGATTTTGCCCGTTTCGTCCAGCACGACGCTGATGCCGTCCCACTTGTCGTAGCTGATGCCGTCGCGGTAGGTGGGGTTGAACTGGTCGATGTAGATGCCGTCGAATGGGAGCTTTTCGAGCAGGAAGTCGATTTGCTCCATCATCTGCTTGAAGCGATAGTTGCCAGGTGCAGGCTGTGGCATCATGTTGATGAATGGCTTGTTGACGTAAGTGTAGTAGCCGTCCATCATCACGTTTCCGTCCTTGTCGCAGAGCAGCGAATCGGCCATGGGGGTGGCGGCTTTCAGCTTGGCGGAGAGTTCAGGCGAGAGGTAGAGGCCGTACTTGGCATATTTGTGCTTGCGGTCGCCGTATGCAAGGGGCAGTTCGTTGCCCCAGGGGACAGTGCGTGCATCGAACTTCACGAGGTTGGTCTCGGTTTTGGCCATGAGGATGATGCCTGGATAGGCCTTGCGCTGGCTTTCGATGACGGGGAGGACCTTGGCGCTGTATTCGTCACGGGTGAGCTCCTGGCCGTTGGAGTACTCGAACCAGGGATCGACGCATGCGAAGCGGGTTTTCAGGCCAGGCAGAGGCTTGGCGTTGAAGAGGAAGGGGCCTGGAACAGTGTCGTTGACATGCCAGTCTGCACGGAGGCGGTTGATGAAATCGAAGTAGCCGATGGTTGGTGTTTGAAGCGGATAGATGCTCCATTCGATGGTCATGGACTTGCCTGCGCCGATGCCGACGCCAGTGCAGCCCATGACGAGGGCGTTGCCCTGGACCTGCATGTCGCAGAGAATGCGGCTGACCGTGTCCTCTGCGACAAGGCCCGCAGCGCATTGGCCATCGGAGAGGTAGATGGTCGGGTTGGCTGCGGCCAGCACGCTGGCACTCTCGCAGTTGGAGAGGCCCGCGATGCGCCAGCCCTGGGCAGGCATCTTGTTGTTGAACGCGGCCTCGTTGCGCCAGATAAGCCCGCGGTCTTCGGGGCCGAGGTTGGTGAAGGTGTCGGTGATGCGGATGAAGTGCCCTTTGGAGGCGATGGTGCGTTTGAGTGCCAGGTCTGAGGCGGTCATCTCAACCGCTACGTTATTTCCCTGCTGGGAGTCCTTCGTCTGGATGCCTGGCACCCCTGTCACGCTGTCCAGTGCGAGGCGGTTGTACTTCATAAATGGCGAG
>JAFTAC010000374.1 GCA_017458805.1 Victivallales bacterium
CTGGGCTGCCTGGAGGCCTATTGCGGTGGACGCAACGTCGCCCTGCGCCTGCAGGACAAGCTGCGCTACCACCCCGACCACGCCATGTTCAAACTGCCAGGCGTGGACGGCAAGCTGGAGAACCTCAACTTCCAGGCTGTCCGCGAAGGCGCTAAACAGGGCATTCCGCTGGCAGTCGCCATGTGGGATGAAATCTGCCTGCGCCTCGCGCAAGGCATCGGCATCATCATCTCCTCCTTCAACCCCGAGATGATCATCCTGGGCACAGCCGCCTATTATGCGGGCGACTTCCTGCTTAAGCCCGTCCTGGCCCAGCTGCCTCGCTTCGGCTGGCCCTCCTTCCGCGCCGCCTGCAAGGTCATCATCACCGAACTCGGCCCCAAGGTCGGCGAGCTGGCTGGTGCTTCCGCCGCCCTCAATGCATTGAACAAGTAACTAGAATAGCAATTCACATTCAAGAGATGCTTTCTTCATGCAGTATGTAGTTTGCGGTAGCCGCTTAGCTGCAGCGCACGTCAGGGCGCAACTATTCGTAACCCAACGCAAGCGCCCGTTAGGGCGCGCAGCGTGGGGGAGACACCCCCTTGAAAACAGCGCCCGCAAGGGCGCAACAAAAGATATTCCCCAAACACTTTTTCTGTGGAGCAACGCATTAACCACACAAACAAGGAGAGAACAAAGATGATCAAAGTTGGACTTTGCGGATTTGGTACGATGGCCAAGGGCCATGCACAGATGCTTCAGCTTCACGACGGCGTCGAACTGGTCGCCATCGCGGATCCCGTCGAGGAGAACCGCAAGAAGGCCGCCGAACTCTACAGTGGCGTGAAAATCTATGAAACTGGCGAGGAGCTCATTGACGCAGGCGGCCTGGACGTCGTCTTCGTCGTGGTTCCCACCTACCTCCACAATCCGCTGGCCGTCCGCGCCCTCAACAAGGGCTGCCACGTCTTCTGCGAAAAGCCCATGGCCCTGAATCCGCAGCTCTGCCAGGAGATGATCGACGCCGCCAAGAAGGCCGACATGGCCCTGATGATCGGCCAGGTCCTCCGCTTCTGGCCCGAATACGTCTTCCTGAAGAAGACCATCGATGAAAAGCTCTACGGCAAGCTGCTCGCCCTCTCCATGCAGCGCGTCGGCGACGTGTCAAGTGGCTGGCAGGGCTGGTATCTGGACGAAGAGCGCGGTGGCTCCCAGCTCTTCGACCGCCACCTCCACGATGCAGACGCCATCCTCTGGATGCTCGGCAAGCCGAAGGAAGTCTATGCCCATGGCGCCAAGCGCGACCCGCGCATAGGCGGCGGCGTCTTCCACAGCTTCACCGAATACTATTACAACGATGACCTGGTGGTCAGCGCCGAAGGCAGTGCAGACACGGTCAAGGGCTTCCCCTTCACCGCAACCTACCGTGCCACCTTTGAGAACGCGGTCGTCGAGTTCGACTGCCGCCGCAACCCCACTGTTCTCGTCTATGCAGGTGCCGAGCCATTTGCTCCTGAAATGAGCGGCGGCATCGCCGACCTCAAGAGCGGTATGAACATCAAGAACGCAGCCCCCTACTTCTTCGAGGAGTGCTACTTCTTCGACTGCCTGAAGAAGGGCATCAAGCCCCAGACCGTCACCCCCGAATCCGCCATGGAATCCATCACCATGATCCGCGCGGAAGTTGAAAGCGCCAAGACCCGCAAGCCTGTCAAGCTCTAGTAAGTTCCATGAAACACCCCTGCATGCTCATCATCACCGACCTGGAAGGAGTCGGCGGCGTCAACAACTTCAACGACTATTGCGTGCCATCTGGCTACCGCAACAAGGACGCATGCCGAAACCTTACTGAAGAGGTGAATGCCGTATGCAGGGGGTGCTTTGACGGCGGCTTCTCTAGCGTCGTCGTTCTGGACGGCCATGGTTCAGGCGGTTCCATCCTCTGGGACTGCCTGGACAGGCGCGCCTACCTGCAACGCGGTTTTCCGACAGGCTTCACCCACCCAAAGGGCGTGTACGATGCAATGGCCTTCGTTGGGCAACACTCCAAGGCCGGCTCGAAACACGCGCAGCTGGCGCACACCCAGACGCAGGAGTGCGTGGATTTCCGACTGAACGGCCTCTCCATCGGCGAATATGGCCAGCTTGCCATCTGCGCTGCGGAGGCTGGCGTTCCAACCATTTTCGCCTCAGGCGACCTGGCTTTTACTCTTGAGGCAAGCGCCCTCACGCCCGACGTCGCCGTCGTTCCCGTCAAGGAGGGGCTGAACGACGCCCCCACAGACATCGACCTGCCCGTTGCGCAAGTCTTTGCCGTGCAGTCCTCCGTCGTGCACTATCCGCCCAAGCAGACGTTGGAGAAGATATACGATGCGATGAAAGAGGCAGCAGTAGCGTTCCTCCACAACCACAAGCCATTCTCCACCGATTTTCGCCTGAAAGCCCCCTATGTCGCGCAGTCGGAGTACCGCGCGGGCTTCTCACGCCTCCAGGACGGCCTCTGGCTGCCGAAACGCCAGATCACCACCGCACCGCACGCCACCGCAGCCGAAGCCCTAAATGACTTCTACGCGCACTTGGAATGGATGTTTCCGGATGGCCGTCAGAGCATTGAGCTGAAATAGTTCCACCGGGTTGGCTATTTCGGCCACAGACCATTTTCCTCCAAGAACTTGCGGATTCTTGGACGGCTTTGTTCATAGTATTTTCCACGATAGAAGGCCCCGTGCTTTGCGCCTTCGTAAAGCTCCAGCTCGCATTGGCCCCCCAGCTTCACCACATTCGCCAAATACTGTTTTGCCTGGTCGGCGGAGAGGATGTGGTCGAGCGTGCCCAGAACAATCAACTGGGGCGGCATGTCTTTCCGTAAATGATGTGCAGGCGAGAACTTGACTCCATTCTCTTTCATTCGCCGATAAGCGGGCTGGTAGCCCTTTTCACCCGTGTCCAGCACGGGGCAGAGCAGCACGCAAGCCGCCGGCTTGCACAGCGGCTCCTTGCCGTCATAGCCAGGCAGCACGGCGATGCCAATGGAAAGATGACCGCCAGCCGAGCTGCCAGACGTGACGATTTTGGCGGGGTCAATGCCCAGTTCGCCCGCATGCTCTGAAGCATAGCGGAATGCCGCCTTCGCATCAGACAAAGCGCGGAACATCGTGGGAGTCGTCATATCCTTGTCAGCCAGGCGGTAGTTGACGGAAACGGCGACAAAGCCCGCATCCGCATAGTCCCTGCCTTGCAGGAAATAGCCTTCAGCAGAGCCGCCACGCCAGCCGCCGCCGTGAATCAGCATCATCATGGGGCGCTGGTCAGTCGCCTTCCATCCCTTCGGCAAAAAGAGGTACAGCTCCCGCTTCTCGCCGTCGTCTGTTGTGTAATAGAGTGTCTTGTCAGGCC
>JAFTAC010000375.1 GCA_017458805.1 Victivallales bacterium
ACAGTGATGGATCCTTACGAGAGTCTGGCCAATGCTGTCGTGCTCCAAGCAGTGAAGGATTACAGGAGGGCGCTCCGCTGTGCGGGGCGCACACCTTTGCGGGAGGAATTGGAACGTTTCTTCAGCTCCGTCTGGTACAGCCAGCTGACCAAGCTGGATGGGGAATATCTGATGCGGAAATTGCAGGAGGAAAGCAGATGACTACAAAGGAATACTTGCGGCAAGCACAGCTGATTGATGAGGAGATCAACGGAAAGCTGAAGCAGGTGGCGGAACTTAGGGACATGGCCACGAGCGTCACATCCATGATGAGCGACATGCCCAGAAGTGCCAGCCGAAACGTCCACAAGATGGAGGACACCATCGCCAAACTCGTGGATCTGGAAATGGAAGTCGATGCCGACATCGACCGTCTGGTTGACCTGAAGAAGGAAATCGCAGAGATGGTCGACCGGCTGCCCAGCCAGGATCAGCGTGTCCTGCTGATGAAACGCTACTTGCAGAACGAGCCTTGGGAGAACATTGCGGTGGAGATGGGCTACAGCCTCCGCAGCATATTCCGTCTGCATGGCGAGGCTCTGCAAAGTGCAGAAAAAATAAAAGTTGGCAGTAAATGGCAGTGAATGGCAGTGTCAAGTTCTGATATGCTTATACTGGAAAAAGAGGATAGAGCAAGCCTCGGAGGAGCAATCTTCCGGGGTTTTCTTTTGCCCAGGATCGAGGTGAAACTCATGCCAACGAAACCGAAACGCCCCTGCCGCTACGGTGGCTGTCCAAATCTTACTGATAGCAGGACGGGCTACTGCGAGGAACATCGGAGCCTGATGCAGAGGCATTACGAGCACTTCTCCCGTGGCTACAATCAGCATGAGCGATATGGAAGTGGCTGGCGAAAGGTGCGCGACAGATACATCTCGGCGCATCCGCTCTGCGAGGAGTGCCTC
The DNA here is from genome assembly GCA_017458805.1 of Victivallales bacterium. Lineage (GTDB taxonomy): Bacteria > Verrucomicrobiota > Lentisphaeria > Oligosphaerales > Oligosphaeraceae > RGIG3456. The sequence continues at coordinate 945 of JAFTAC010000375.1, forward strand.
GGATTGGGGAGAGCAAGCGTGGCAACGCTGGTGCATCATGTGAAGCCCATCGCAGATGGCGGCACGAATGACGAGAGCAATCTGCGGAGTCTGTGCGTGAGCTGCCATGAGAAAATCCATCGGCGCAAGAAATCCGACCGCTGACCGAAGTTATCACAAATATGATGCATATTGGGCAAAATTTTTCTCAGCGATGGAAAGTTTTGTCTCAATGTTGTTTCGTTGTTTCAGTATTGCGCTATGGCGAGACATTGCCTTGTTATAGCCGACAGTATCAACGGTTACAATGCCGTATGCTGCCACTGTCAGTAAATCAAGTTGTTTCTCGCCGACTTCAGCAAAATTGATAATGATAGTGCCATTCTGCACATTTTTGATAGTACCGACACCGTATTTTTTATGGTGAAGAGTTGTTCCAATGCAGTAGGCATCGGACATATATTGGAGAGCCTCATCCAATTCCTGCTTGGCAGTTTCGGCATCCTTCAATTCATGAGCCAGTTTTTTAGCTTTGTCTTTACGTTCCTGCATAAGCTGACGCTCTTTTGTTTTCGGTTTCTCGAATGAAATGCCATTAAAGAGGCCATAAGTGGAGCAACAATATATCAAATCAAATGCTAAGATATGTTTCTCGATATCGGGATGGAATGTGTCGGGGTTCTCTCCCCATCCGTTTTCAAATCGGCTGGCATCAGTTGCCATCAATTCTTTGCTGCTTTTGATAGCCTCAACAAGTTGGTCGCACATTCGATAGTAGACGGAAAGTTTCACATCCGTTCCATATCCCCAGTCATCATAAAACTCTATGCAATCGGCAAAATCTCTCGAATGGGTAGCTTTGTAGATGTAATTGTGATCTGGATCGTACAGGAAGAGATAGCCTGTTACTGAGTGCATATCTTCCTTGTACAGATAGCTGTCCGGGTAATATTTGTCTCGGAGAGCATGGCTTTGAGAGAGAAACGATTGTATCCTCTCTTGTCGATTTTCAATATTGCCGCCATCATCTGAAAAAAGCATCTTGAACATATTTCTGACAGTTTCAGGCTCCCGTTCGGCGAACTTAACCAAGCCGTGAAAGGGTTGCGTATAACTGTCAATGAGATTTGACGTGAGTTTCTTGACTTCATATAGCTTGGAGGGAAACTCCTCTGCCGGAGCGGCGAGTGCTACGTCCATCGCATCACGAAAACGCTTGGCAATCTGCCACTTGTAATATTCCTGATGGGTGGGATTGTTGATGTATTCAAATTTGTCTATGTAGTGAGCAAATATCTGTTGCACATGGTTGTTGTTCATCGATAGTCCTCCACTTACGATTTTTCATGATACGTTTTACATTCGACGAGGTATCAGAAAATCCTTTGTTAGACCGGGCAGGGGCGGGCAAAATCTCTGCAACCCTGCCGCACCATGACCGGCACGGGGGCTCGCGCACAAAAAAGGCGGTTCAAACGGGGTATTAACCACGGGGAGGTGAAATGATGGCGAAAGACGGAACAAATCGGGGCGGACGGCGTGTTCGCGCCGGGGATAAGCCGGACGCTCTGGCAGATAAGATTGCGAATGGGCGCGAGGCTACCGTGATGGAGTTTCCCATGACGGAACTGAACGGAGCGGAGCTTACCAATGCCGTTGAACTCTACGGCGAGGAAATGCCACAGCCCAGCGAATACCTGTCGGCAAAGCAAAGGGACGGCAGACCACTCGGTGCGGACGAGATTTTCCGCGAGACTTGGATCTGGCTCAAGGAGCGCGGCTGCGAAAAGCTGGTGAACCCTCGGCTCATCGAAAGCTACGCACAGTCTTTCGCCCGTTTCATCCAATGCGACGAGGCTGTCAGTTCCTACGGTCTGCTCGGAAAGCATCCGACCACGGGAGGAGCGATTTCCTCTCCCTTCGTCCAGATGGCGAATGCTTACCAGAAGCAAGCCAATCTCCTGTGGTA
>JAFTAC010000376.1 GCA_017458805.1 Victivallales bacterium
CGGGGGGCGCTGCCCCCCGAACCCCCCGACCCCCCCGACCCCCCCGAACCCCCCGAACCCCCCGACCCCCCCGAAACCCCCTGCCGATGCCGCTCGTGGATTAGTCTTCAGTAATCTCCATCATCTTGTCGTGTATGAGTACTTGTGCTTCCAGCAGGCTCATCTCGGCGGGGATTTTGAATGGGTGGCCGCAGACCAGGGAGACAGAGGAGAACGGGATGGGAATCTGCGTGTTGTCCCAGCTTTTCGCCTGCCAGTAGTGCTTGGCGTTCACAGAGACAGGCACGACAAACAGATCGTTTTTGCGCGCCAGTAGCACGGCCCCTGGATGGACGCTGTATTTAGGGCCTCGGGGACCATCGACCGTCAGGATGACGGAACGCCCTTCCTTGAGTTCATGGTTCAGCCCCAGCAGGGCCTGCACGCCGCCTCGGCTGGAGGAGCCGCGCACCACGCCAAGCCCGAAAAAACGTATGAAGGCGGAGACATATTCACCGTCGCGGGAGGCGCTGATAAGCACCGACATTCTTTCCAGCAGCCTCCTTTTTGCCAGGCAGGCGATGAAGAGAATGCGGTTGTGCCAAAGGGATACGACGCCTGGCCACGGCTCCTGTTTCTCAAACCATCCCTCTTCATCCACAACCTTCACGCGATAGGTGAGGGAGATGACCCTGAACAGGAACGCAAGGATACCAGCCAGCCAGTTGGGCATGTGCCGCTTGTTCTTCAATGTGAAGATACGTCGTTGTTTTTTCTCCTCCGTCATTTTCCCTGCTCCTGGCTGCTGCGTGGAATAAAGCGGACAGGGCGTCCGTCGGCGGCGGTGACAGCCACGCTGGTGACGGCGTTTGCCAGCATCTCGTGGTTTGCGAGGTCGAAGAAGAGTTCCAGATGGTCGCCTTTGTCTTCGATGTCCAGATGGCACCATTTTGTCTGGCGAGCAAGAATGGAGTTGTCCATATAGCCAAGGGAATGGCTGTGCCTATAGGCAAGGACGGCCTTGTACAAAAGCACGTCTGGTAAAAAAGGTGCACGTTTTTCAGCGGCAACCAGTTGTGTTTCAGCATCATCCAGTTTCCCGATTGCCATGGCGGCGGCTGTGGCATATAGGTAGGAAGAGGAGCGTGTGGGGACAATTGCCTGCAAATGCATCGCCTCCTGATAGGCGGCCTCCCAGTTGCCAGCCCCCGCCATGATGTCGCATAGCATCTTCTGCGGTGCAATGGCGGCAGGGAGCTTTGCACTGGCCTCTCGGCAGAGCGGGATGGCCTCCGACGGATTCTTCGCAGCTGCCAGTTCCGCCTTGCGAATGAGGCGTTCGCCTGGCACCCGCAGCAGCGAGCAAAGGCAAAGCAGAGCCACCACAATGGCGACGAATCGCCATTTGGAGGCGGCTTGCTTCTCCTCCTGGCTGGCGGGAAGCAGGAAGAGGCTGCTGGCAGCGGCCACGTATGCACAGCCAGGGATGATTTCGTTGAACTGCATCATGCAGTGGAAAAACCACCCCGCAGCACCTGCAATAGCCGCAATGAAGAGCGGTGTGCGTTTGGTTTTCGCAAAGGTGGCAACGCCCCACGGAAAAAGGAAAAGCGCCAGCGCAATCAGTCCGCCAGGGAGCCCTGCCTGCACGAGGAAGGAGAAGAAGATGTTGTGCGGGTCACGGGCGACCTCCGCATCGGCGGGCTTCATGCGAACGTATGCAGAGAGGAACTCGCCCAGCCCCGCACCTGCCATGGGATGCTCCTTGAAGATGGCAATGGAGGTGCGGTAGTAGATGAGGCGCGCAGAGGCGGAGGCAAGTCCGTCCCGCGATTTCAGCAGGCAGATGGCACCGAATAGCGCGCAGAAAAGCACAAGGGCCGCAAGAGGAAGCAGCCAACGCCATTTCCAGCGGTGGATTTGCGGAAGTGCCCACACGGCGGCTGCAACAGCTACGGCCAGGGCAAGAATTCCCCCGCGGCTGCCTGTCCACACAATCGCACAGAGATATAGGATGACGCCGATGACGGCCCCTGTGATGGCTCCCGCCTTCGGATTGCCCTCATAGCCGCGCCCGAACTGGACGAGTCCATGGATGGCGAAGGGCACGGTCAGCACAAGAAAGGAGGCATAGACGTTGGGGTCGATGAAGTAGCTGTAGATGCGGGTCTGCTCCATCTTCGCCAAAACGATGCCAGACACCTCCCGTCCCTGTTCAGCAGCGTGCTGAATGGCATATTGCCTGCTGGATTCCAGTCCGATGAAGTGCTGGTACCATCCATGGCAAACCAGCAGAACCCCCATAATGGCGATGGTGTTGGCAAGGCATGGCATCATCTTGTCGTCGTTGCACGCAATCCACCAGATACCAGTGCATAGCGCGAACGCGCCGCCGAAATGGAGCAGCCACTGCCCTGCATAATCGAGTTCTGTAGTGTTGAAGCAGCCGACGAGACCTGCGACGACAGGGAGCAGCCACAGAAGCGGCGTCAAGGTGCTAGAGCCGACACGAGGCCTTGGGTAGGCTATGGCTGCCACCAGCAGGACGCAACCGCCAACTGCGGCGGCAAGGTAGGTGGGCCAGCCAGTGAAAAACGCCCACTCCCAGCCGTCCATCGGGAAATTCGCCTGTTCGCCGTTGCCGATATAGCAGCCGAATTTCAGGGCGAGCAGGGCGACGGCGAGGCTAGCGAAGATTCGTATGGCCTTCTGTCGATTCATAAAGCAGGGTTATTTTTCACTCTTGCCACCAGGCTGGGGCGGCTGCTTGATGATGCGAGGCGGTCTGGGCATCTGGGAATTCGGATTCCCCTTGTTGGAGCGCCGTTGCTGATTGTCGCCATGCCCCTGCGCATTCCGCTGCTGCCAGTTCTGACGGCGGTGCTGCTCCTCCTCGCCCAGCGGGAGATTGGAGGCGTTGTTGCGACGCAGCCCCTGCTGTTGCTGTTGGGGATTGCGTGGCATCCCGTCACGTGGCGGCCTGTTTTCGCGTGGCTGACCATCGCGCGGTTGCATCTCCCGGCGCGGACGGTCTTGCCTGCCGCCATCACGACCGCCTCGGTTGTCGTGGCTGTCACGGCGTGGACGCTGGCGTTCTTCGTTGGAGGCGGAGTCGGCTGACTCGCGTTCATCCATCTTCTCCAGTTCCTTCTCGTCCATTTCGTCATTGGCCTTCAGGGCCCTGTCCTTGGCGGTGACGGGCACGTCCTTGTAGGCTTCCGCCTCATAGTAGAGGCAGCACTTCAGGCGTCCGCAGCAACCCGATATGTTCTGCGGATTCAGCGAAATGCCCTGCTGCTTGGCCATCTTGACGTTGATGCTGTTGAAGGTGTGAAGGAAACGCGAGCAGCAGAAGGGGCGTCCACAGATGCCGATGCCGCCCAGCACGGCGGCTTCATCCCGCACGCCAATCTGGCGCAGCTCCACGCGCATACGGAAGAGGGTTGTCAAATCGCGGAGCAGTTCGCGGAAATCAATGCGTCCATCAGCGGAGAACTGGAAGAGGATGAGCCTGTTGTCCAGTGAGATGTGCGTATGGATGAGCTTCATCTCCAGACCATGCGCCTGGATGCGCTCCTTTGCCTGCCGATGGGAGGTATCCGCGCGCTCTGCGTTGGCTTTTGCCTTCGCCGTATCTTCTTCAGTGACCTTGCGAAGAATCAGCGGGGTAACAGAGCCTTCCACATGGCGACCCTTGCTATTCAGGCTGCGCTGGCGTTCAAATTCCGCCACATCCGCAATGGGCTCGCCGACCTTTCCCGTGATGGTTGCACAGTCCGAGTAGTGCTCGCACTTGACGACCACTACGTCGCCTTCCTTGAGCCCCAATTCCTCATCCCCTAGGCATTCGTATGATATGCCGTTGATTATCAATGCTGTATATAATTGTTTCATATCCGTTGTTTTGTGAGATAAAGCTTTGAAATAACCTCTTGTTTAAAAACAATAAAATAATATCATATCTGAAAAATACAATCTGCCATTTCATTTTACAGTCGTACTCGGTTTCTACGCCGCTATACTCGTGCATCATCCTCTGGTTGCCTTGCAGGCCGTTGATGGGGGCAGTTGCGCCAAAGAGCTTAAAACCTTTGCAGTGCATCAGGTAGTTGTATTTGTATATCTTCCGCTCCTGGATGAAGGTTTCTTTCCGATGAAACGATTGGGAAAAACACGATTTCTTATTATATTATTACTTTGAGTAAATTGCAAAGCGATTTCACGATTATCCTACAAGACGAAAAACTATATTTATGCTAGAAAGATTCAAAAAAAACCATTTCTATGGGCCAGGCGGCATTATGGAGCTGCTGCCCATTGCGATACCAATGTTCCTCTCCAGCATGTTCGACATGCTTATGATGCTGATAGACAGGCTATTCCTGTCGCATGTCGGCATCGTCCACCAGGCTGCGGCAATGGGTGGCGGCATGACCAGCTGGATGTGCGTGACGCTTTTCGTGGGGGTCGTGGGCTACGCCTCTGCACTGGTGGCGCAGTATTACGGGGCAGGGCAGCGTCAGAACTGCGTGAGTGTTGTATGGCAGGCGCTAAGGCTGAGCGCCATCAGCTACCCGATTGTCCTGCTGGCAGGTTTTCTTGTCATCCGCTACGCCAAGGTCTTCGACGCCCACAGCACTCTTGAACGCACACTGGAGACACGCTATTTCTGGTACATGGCGTTCGGCAGCATCATCTCCCTATCGCGCTTCGCCCTCGGCTCGTTTTTCTCAGGCATTGGACGGACACGCATCATCCTGATAGCCAACAGCATCGCCCTCTTTGTAAACGTCATCGCCAACTGGCTGCTGATTTTCGGGCACTGTGGCTTCCCCCGAATGGAACTGGACGGCGCCGCCATCGGCACCCTGCTTTCGGGAAGCGCAACTGTCCTGGTGCTGGCCACTGCCTTCTTCTTGATGACGCGCCTGCCCGAATATCGGGGGCACAAGTTGCGCGCCTTCAACAAGGACCACCTTTGGAAGCTTATCCGCTATGGCGTTCCGCAGGGCACTGAGAACCTGCTTGCCATGATAGCCTTCGTGGTGATGATTGCCAATTTCCACCGCTATGGCGATGACATGGCGGCAGCCACCACCATCGCCTTCAACTGGGACGGTCTTTCCTTCCATCCGCTCATCGGCATCCAAGTCGCCGTGACCACGCTGGTTGGGCAGGCCATGGGCAAGGAAAAGCCCGAGCTTGCCGTCCGCGTGTCCTATTCAGGCTTCAAAGTGGCCATTGTTTATGCCGCATGCATGGTTGTCACCTACATGAGCATCCCGCATCTTCTGGTGGGATTCTTCACGCCCGAGTCCTCAGGACTCGACTACACGCAGGTACGGACATACGCCATTCCCATGCTGCGACTTGTCGGCTTCTATCTCATTACCGACGCCGTTCAGATGATTTCCTCAGCCGTGCTGCGCGGCGCAGGCGATACCTTCTGGAGCATGGTCATCACCTTCTGCCGCGACTGGGGCATGGCGACCATCATCCTCGTCTGCGTTCACCAGCTGGACTTCGGCCCACTCCAAACCTGGACGGCGCTGGTTGTCATGGCCGTCCTTTTCAGCGCCCCCATGTTCATACGCTACAAGATTGGCCACTGGAAAAAGCTCAGGATTATTAAAAAGTAGCGCGGGACAGAGCCCGCGCATCTTTACGGAGCCAGGCGCGGGACAGAGCCCGCGCATCTTCACGGAGCCAGGCGCATTTGCGCCTGGACTACTCATTGTAATGCCGCAGGCGCAGAGCGCCTGGGCACATCACGCCAGGGCCATAGGCCCTGGCTACGCTCCCCCCGCTATTTCAGCACAGAGAGGGCATAATCAATCATCTGTTCGCCGAGGAACTGGGAGGCTTTGCCAGCGCTGGGAAGTGTCTCATAGCCGCCGTTTCCGTAGTTGCGCGGCAGTCCGACATAGCCGATTTCACCCATGCCAAGGGCCACCAGCAGCGTCAGCGGGAAGCGGGACTTTTCGCGGATGGCCTGTCCGATTTCCACAAAGGGCTCGCAGGGGAGCGTCACCAGCGCGATGGCATCGCCAAACTTGATAGAGGCAATCTGCTCAAAGCGCTTCTCCTTCGGGGCATGGTCGCGGCATCCCATCAGTGCCTCTGCAAAATACTTCTGCACGTATGGAGTGCCCTTTGCGATGTCCTCGCTGGTGAGGTCGTGGTCGGGCTTGGCGGCGTCCTTGTACTTCTCGCAGATGGCCTTGGCCTCGGCGTACTCCTCGTCCGTGACGGTCAAATAGGGGGCCTCGAAGGTGATGCTGTCCGTGGAAATCCCTTGGAACTCCACCTTTCGCAACTGGTAGAGCGCAGCCAGCACGGCGGCGGCGTAGCCCTTTCCGATGCGGCATGCTTCGGCGTAGCTGGTCTGGTCTGCGTCCGTGGCGATGTTGAAGTGGTTGATGTTGCCCTGCGGGGCCGTGATGGAGATGACGGGCACGTCATAGCCCATCTGGTACTGGATCTCCTTCTCCATGCGCCCTGGCCAGTCGGCGGAGACAAAGTCGCCGCCGATGGTGTCCGCGTGGTTGGAGATGTTCACAATGAGCAGGCGAATCTCGCCCTCCTGCTTGAGCGCAAGGATCGGGATAAGCGGGTCGGTGGAGCCGTCGGGCTTGACCACATCGGGGTTCAGCTTGCCAGGGTTCGTGAGAACTTTCCCGTTTTTCATCAGATAGCGGCGATTGAAGGCCAGCGTGCTGCACTGGGTGGTCGTCGCAAAAAGCTCTGCTGGCGCGAGGCTCAGCTTTGCGTTGCGCAGGGCGATTACGCTTTTCTGGATGAGCTCGTCAATGTAGGCGGCGTCGGTGCAGTCGTCGCTGAAGATGGCGGCGGTGTAGGGGCCTGTGTGGGTGTGCGTGGCGGCGTAGATGGTCTTGCCAGCCAGTTCAGGCAGCGCTTCAGCAACTGCGGCCTCGACGCGGCGGCACAGCTTGGCGGTCAACAGGCACAGGTCGTACTCCACGAGAGCGGCAAATCCATCGCCGTCCTTGAAGACGACGGCTTTTAGGGAAAGGCGGTCGTATGCGCCGCGGTTGTAGCGGGGGTTCAGGTAGCCGCACAGGCCGATGCCGTAGTGGGGGGTGATGTCTTCGCGTGAAAATCCGAATTCTAACATTGTTTGCCTCCTTAAGAGTCTTATTTATGGGATTAAAAGGACGGAAGGGACGGAAGGGACGCTGCTATTACACAACTGTCAGCACCAGGCCGAACACCACCATGGCGGTGCCGATGGCCTTTGGCAGGGTGAAGCGTTCTTTAAGGAAATAAACGCCAGCCAGCACCCCGAGGGGGAGGCTCATCTGGCGGAACGCCTGAAGGTAGCTGACGTTGGTGACGAAGCTCATCGCACCTAGCACGAGGAAATAGGCCATGAAGGAAAAAACGCCCACAAGATAGGGGGCCGGCTGCTTGAAGTTCGCCTTCAGAACGCGCCACCCCTCAAGCCTGAAGGCGAGCATATAGAGCAGGATGAAGAGAGCGATGCCGAACTGCACGACGCAAAGGTAGGCTCCAAGGGAGAGTACCTTCGACGAGTCGGTGACGGAGAGCACGTTCTCCGTTGCCAGGTTGTCCATAATCGTGTAGCCCGTGGTGCCGATGGCGGCGACAAGAATCGGCGTCATGCCTGGCGATACCAGCAGCTTCCAGCTCACGTCGGTGAGTTTCTTCTGGGGCATGATGATGCATCCCACCGCAACGATGGCCATGCCTGCCAACGCCAGCGTGGTGGGTGTCTTGCCAATGCCGAAGATGAGCGTCACGGCGGGAATGAGCAGCGTAGGGAGTGCCCTGGCGATGGGATAGACCAGCGAGATGTCATTCCGCCCATAGCCCTTGAAAAGACCGATGGCGTAAATCAGCTCGAAAAAGCAGCTGAAGAACAAATAGACCCAAAAGTGCCCCCCCAGCGCCAGCCAGTCGATTCTGGCAAGAAGCAGCAACGGGAACAGAACCACGCCAGCAATGAAGTTTGCGACGCAGTAGAATGAAAGCGACGGCTCCTTGTTCACCTTGCACAGGAAGTTCCATCCCACGTGCAAAGCCACGGAGGCGAGTATGAGTAGAAATGCGGTTGTAGTCATGGTTCCAGAAGACCTGCGAAGATATTTCAAATCATACTATTACAATTTTGCATGTTTTAATGACTTGCCAAGTCACTACATAAAATAGGCAATGATTTGATTTTGCCACTTCCTTTGGCTGAGAGGCTTAAGATGGCAAGTTCGGAGAGGAGCGGATTGGCCTTTGGAATCATGCGTTCATGCGTATGCCCAGAGAGGGAAACTTTGAAGCGTGCCTGTTGGCCATCCAATGAGAAACTAGTCTCAATCGCACCATTGTCGGCGGTTATGGTGAGATGAACCTCAGCGCCTTCTGGTGCGTCTGTCACAATCTGACAAGAAGTACAGCCAAACCAGTCGGCTATGTCCTGGGCACGGAGCTTTTCCAGTTCGTTTTCAGGGTGAAAAACAAGGCGGCATGCGCGTCCACCCACCAAACAGCCTGAATCGCAGATTTCCTTGACAGAGGATACAGCTGGAATGAATCGCCACGATTCAAGTAGTATCGCAGGGACATGATTGCGCTTGGCACAGGCTGACAAGCCCGCCAGATAATTGGTATCGGAAGCTCCAAGCAGGGCGACTGGCATGCGCTTGCGTACCAGCTGCAAGGCCAGCATCCTGCGCACCTCAGTGCTGAGCTGCACAACGGCCAGACGCGGCTTCTCCGCAGGGAAGCCATCGTCGGGCGCAAGGGCCGCATTGGGCATCATTGCCGCCAGCCGCCCCTTGTCGTCGCTGTCTATGTAGCAGAGTATATCCATAGTCGTTTTCCGACGCGCTTGCGCGCGCCGCACAGGACAGGTCGCCATTCGCCCGCGCTTGCGCGCCGCACAGGACAGGTCGCCATGCCCCCGCGCTTGCGCGCGCCGCACAGGACAGGCCGCCATACGCCCGCGCTTGCGCGCGCCGCACAGGACAGGCCGCCATTCGCC
>JAFTAC010000377.1 GCA_017458805.1 Victivallales bacterium
ACGGCCTCATTGACGAGGACGACCTTGCCGGTCTTCTTGACGGAGGCGACGAGCTGGTCGTAGTTGATCGGGTCCAGGCAGCGGAGGTCGATGACCTCTGCGTCAAGGCCGTACTTCTCCTTGAGTTCCTTTGCTGCGTCGAGAGCGACGTAGAGGGCGGGACCGAAGGTGATGAAGGTGATGTCCTTGCCTTCCTTCTTGACGTCGGGCTCGCCGAACGGAATCTCATAGTAGCCTTCGGGAACTCCGCCTTCGTGGAAGGTCTCGCCCTTTCCGTAGAGCTTCTGGCTTTCGAGGAAGATAACAGGGTCAGTGCCCACGAGAGCGGTGTTGAGCAGTCCCTTCGCATCGTAAGGCGTGACAGGATAGACGATCTTCAGGCCAGGAATGTGGTTGACGATGCCTGACCAATCCTGCGAGTGCTGTGCGCCATACTTGAATCCGACGCTGATGCGGAGGACAACAGGCATCTTCAGGACGCCGCCTGACATCGCCTGCCACTTGGACAGCTGGTTGAACACTTCATCGCCTGAGCGGCCAAGGAAGTCGCAGTACATCAGTTCGGCGACTGCACGTCCGCCGCAGAGGGCGTAGCCAACCGCCGCGCCGACGATACCAGCCTCGGCGATCGGGCTGTTGAACAGCCTCTTGTACGGGATGAGCTCGGTCAGGCCGCGGTAGCAGGCGAATGCGCCGCCCCAGTCACGGTTCTCTTCGCCGAAGGCGACCATGGTCGGGTCGATGGTGTAGCGGTGCGCCATGGCCTCGAAGACGGCGTCGGTGAATGTATAGGCGACCATCTTGCTGATGGCCTTGCCGTTCTCGTCGAGTCCCCAGCGTTTCTTCTTCTGGATTCTCTTGTACTGTTCGTTGTCCTCAAGTTTCTGGAGGAGTTCGGGCTGGCGGTCATCGAACTTCTCGACCTTCTGGTTGCTGAAGGTAACGGTTTCGATGTACTTCGAGCCGACCTCTTCGTATGGTGAGACGGCTGGGTCGATGGCGAGCTTGAACATGTCGAAGACGAGCTGCTGGACCTGCTGGCGGGTGGCGTCGAGCTTGGCGGCGTCAGCGAGTTTGTTATCGACGAGGTACTTGTAGAATGTGCCCTTGCACTCTGCGTTGACTTCGCAGCGTCCGCCGACTGCATCCGCCTCGAAGAAGCGCTCAAGCTCCTCTTTGGTGCGGTAGCTGGAGGCGTCTGACGGCGAGTGGCCGCCAAGGCGATAGGTGACGACGTCGAGCATCGCGGGGCCTTTGCCTTCGAGAAGGATGGCCTTCTTGCGGGCGACTGCCTCGATGACGGCGAGCGGGTTGTATCCGTCAACGCGCTCAGTGTGCATCTGCTCGGGGTTGACGCCTGCGCCAATACGGGCCATGAAATGATAGCCCATGGTCTCGCCGTTGGTCTGTCCGCCCATGCCGTACTGGTTGTCGAAGCAGTTGAAGAGGATGGGCATGCCCTTTCCTTCGCCCCAGAGCTTCCTGTACTGGTCCATCGCGGAGAACATGATGCCTTCCCAGACAGGGCCGCATGCGAATGACGCGTCGCCGATGTTGCAGACGACGATGCCAGGCTTGCCGTTGACCAGTTTGAAGAGGGCCGCGCCAGGGGCGACTGAGCCGGAGCCGCCGACGATGGCGTTGTTCGGATAGATGCCGAACGGCGTGAAGAAGCAGTGCATCGAACCGCCCCAGCCTTTGTTGAAGCCTGTCACGCGGGCGAAGATTTCAGCGTATGCGCCGTAGATGAGGAAGTGGCGTGCGAGTTCCTTCACGTCCTTGCAACCGCACTTCTCGACTACCTTCAGCGTCGCGCCGCCGAAGAACTCCTTCATGATCTTCATGAGTTCGTCATCGGAGAGCTTGCGGATGGAGGAAAGACCTTTGGCAAGGATTTCGCTGTGGGAGCGGTGCGAGCCGAAGGTGTGGTCGTTGACATCCAGGCTGTAGGCCTGGCCGACTGCGGCGGCTTCCTGTCCCATGGAGAGGTGGGCGGGACCAGGGTGATTGTACTTGACGCCGTTGTACTCGCCGTGCAGCTTGAGCTCGTTGATGACGGTCTCGAAGGTGCGGAGCGTGACCATGTCGTGGTAGATGGCGACGAAGTCCTCTTTCTTGAAGAGCTTCTTCTCTTCCTGCGGGGTCTTGTTGTAGGCATTCACCGCGATGGGTTTGAAGGTGATTTCATCGGCCGCAAACAGCTTCTCTGGATAGATTTCCAACGCTTTTGTCATTTTTCAGTGTTCTCCTTCTGAAAGGTTTTATGTAACATTCAACTAAAGATGCCAATGTGCATTATGTTGAAAGGCAACAAACTAGAGCAGACGTTTTGTTGCGCCCTTGCGGGCGCGGTGTCTGGTAGGACTTGTTTTCCGCAGGCTACGCGCCCTTGCGGGCGCTTGCCAGCGGTTACGCATAGTTGCGCCCTGACGGGCGCTGCCGCTACGCGGCCCAAATCCATTTGCTCTGTTGCCTTCTATTGTGCTAAAGCTCGATGACGGCGGACTTGAGGGCCTCGCTGTTGGTGGGATGCGGGAAGACGATGCTGGCCACATCCGAGGTGCGGTACTCCATTTCGACCATCGCGGAGGCGCTGGCGATGAACTCGCCGCAGCAGCCGCCGATCATGTGGACGCCCAGGACCTGGCCGTACTTCTCGCTCACCAGAACCTTCACCGTGCCAGACTTGCCGTCGTTGTCAACCATAAAGCGCCCCGCAATCGCCATCGGCAGAACAGCCTTCTTGTAGGCGATGCCCTTGGCCTTCAGTTCGTCCTCAGTGGCACCAACCTGGGCAACCTCGGGATGCGTGTAGATGACGGACGGGATGGCGCTGTAGCGCATACGGTCGGGCTTGCCGAACATGTTGTTGACGGCGACGATGCCTTCGCGCGTGGCGGCGTGCGCCAGCAGGCAGCGGCCTGTGCAGTCACCGCACGCCCAGATGCCTGGAACGTTGGTCTTGCCGAACTCGTCGGTCTTGATGCCCTTGCGGTCGAAGACGATGCCAGCCTCTTCAAGGCCGATGCCCTTCAGGACGGGGCTGCGGCCAATGGCGCTGAGCACGTATGTGCCTGTGATGGCCTGCTCCTTGCCAGCGGGATCCTGGAAGACCACCGTGGAGCCTTCGATGCGCAGAACCTTGCAGGAGAGATTGAAGACGACGCCCGCCTTCTTCATCTCGCCCATCAGCTTCTTGGAAATCTCCTCATCGACCACGGGGGCGATCTTCGGGAGCATTTCGATGATGGTCACCTTGGTGCCGCAAGTCGCGAAGAAGGAGGCAAACTCCAAACCGATGACGCCGCCGCCGATGATGACGAGGCTCTCGGGAATCTCCTCAAGTGCAAGGATGCCAGTGGAATCCAGAACCTTCGGGTTGTCGCGCAGGCCAGGGATGGGGGGGCAGGCGGGAACGGAACCAGTCGCGATGAGGATGTTGGCGCCTTCATATTCCTTGCCGCCGGCAACCACTTTGCCGCGTGCCGCAATCTTCGCTTCGGCCTTGATGACCTCGACGCCTGCGCGCTTCAGCATGCCAGTGACGCCTTTGACGAGCGTGCCGATGACCGCCTGCTTGCGAGCCTGCACGGCCTTCATGTCCAGCTTGGCGTCGCTGGTCGTCACGCCATAGCGGGAGGCCTCGCGGCACTCCTCCAATGTCTTGGCGGAACGCAGCAGGGTCTTGGTGGGGATGCAGCCCACGTTCAGGCAGGTGCCACCCAGTTCGCTCTTCTCAAACAGCGCAACCTTCTTGCCCATCTTCGCCGCGTATGCAGCAGCTTCATATCCGCCAGGGCCTGCGCCGATAACCATTAAATCGTACATTTTCTTGCCTCCAAAAGTATCTATGTTGATAGTGGATAGTGGTTAGCTATCTAACATGAGTGTTGAAGTCAACAAGATTTGACTATGTAACCAGACAAAAACTACTAACCACTAACCACTAACCACTAACCACTAACCACTAACCACTAACCACTAACCACTAACCACTAACCACTAACCACTAACCACTAACCACT
>JAFTAC010000378.1 GCA_017458805.1 Victivallales bacterium
CCAGGCAGCAGTGTGCAGCTCATGAAGGACTTTGCTCTGGTGAAGGGGGAAATCGAGCGTTTTGCGGGGCCTGACACCTTCATCCAGCCGCCAGTCATCCACTGGGCCGTGTGCAGCTGGGACTGCGTGAAAGCTCTTGCCAAGAACGGAATGAAGGCGTTTAACGCTGGCTGGCGCGGCGTCAATGTCGCCTGCGAAGAGGCGATTGCAAAGGGGCTTGACCCCACCATCGCCGATTTGGACCTTGATTTGGCGGAGGTTTCAGACATCGGCTATGGCATGAACAAGGAGGAGGGCGTCTATCTTTTCTGCCATCGCACGCTCTACAACTTTGACGCAGGCTGTTTCTTTGTGCGTGGCGCGGGCTGCCTTTGCAATGCCTTCACGCCCGAACAGATTCTCGCCAACTTTGAGAAGTCCTTCAGCATGAAGTTCGGCAACGAATGCTATGGCCTTGCTTCACACGAGCAATACACCTTCCCCTACTACAAGAACTACGTTCCAGACCACCTGCTGCGCATCGACACCGCCGCCCGTACCGCCTACGAACACGGCTGCAAGCCCGTCTTCTTCCAGCAGGCATTCCTTGGAAACGATGCATGGGAGTAGGTGTAACGACGGCGTCTCGCCGTCGTAAAAGCATCCCAACCAGTAGGTAGTGCAATGCACCAGAAAGGGTGTGGCGACGGCGTCTCGCCATCGTAAAAGCAGCCTACCCAATATGCAGTGCAATGCACCAGAAAGGGTGTGGCGACGGCGTCTCGCCGTCGTAAAAAGCAGCCTAACCACAACGTTGCGGCATTACATTCCCCGTGTATGCAACCACTATGCCGTGTCGCTGACAAGGCACATCTATGTTGTTGTGCAGCGCGACGGCGAGGGCACCGTTGTTACCCCTTCTTATTCAAGCACGATGACAGTGTGGATGTCGAGCCTGTCGATAACGAGCTGGTGTGAGCCGTTTGCGAGTTCTTTTGCCTGTAGTGTTTTCCCTTCTGGAACCAGGTGTGCTTTGTTGAAGCGGATTTCAGGCGAGAGCGTTACGGTAATTGGTCCGATGGGCGGTATCTCCTCAAACTGGCGAATCTCCTTTACGGCGTGGTCGCCAGCCATGTTGATGAGGTTCACAAGCAGCTTTCCATCTTTCTCCAGCACAATGTCTTGGACGAATGGGGTGCCTGTCACGCGAATGGCTGGCGTGAAACCGAGACGCTTTTCAATGATGCCCCGCAGGAAGGCGCGCATGGTCTCCGTCTTGCAGTTTTTATAGGTGGCGGCCAAGTCGAACGCCAGCACCGCCAGTTCTCCCTTGCCAAGGGCTGAATGGAAATAGGACGGTTCTGGCTGACCATCGCAGTAGTTGGCCCTGTAGACTGTCTTTTCCAAGTTGTCGGATGGTGCTTCAAAAGAAACCTTCCGTGATTCCCCCTGCGCCAACTTTCCGTTTGCTTCGACAAAGAATAGCTTGGGGTCTGCGGAGATGCTGCACTTGAAGCCTGCGATATCCTGGAAGAAGCCAGCACAGGGGCCATCGACGAGAAGCCGTCCGCCATTCGCAACGAAATCACCGAGCCTTTTGACGGAGGCGGGGGCCAGGTGGGCGGAAGCAGGGACGACGATAAGCTGGTAGTCCGCAAGCTCCTTCTCCTCAAGCTGATACTCGAAAACCACCTTGGTGGAGTATTGCATCTCCTGGAGGGCGAATATCCACTGGATGGCGGCACGTGTGGCATCGGACGGCGTAAAGACCGTTTTCACCTCTTCGTTGCGCTCGAAGGGGATCAGGACACCGACTTCACGGCGGATTTTCCCCTTGTGGCAGATTTCACGTTCGCGCGCGAACTTGGCAAGTTCCTTCCAGGTGGGGATCATCCACCGCTGGATGACGCCGCCATGGCCGTATTGGATGTTGTAGAACTCGAATCCACCGCCCATGGAGATGATCATGGCGGCCTCCTGACAGTGCTGCACGAGGGATTTCGTCTGCTTGTCAAGGAGGTTCCAGTCTGTCCCGACGTTTTGGAACCCCCACATCATCAAGTCCCAAGGCATGTTTCGCGCCTCGAAGAAATGTCCCTGGAAACTGGCGTCGTTGACGGCGTTCATGGGGGCGGTGTCGCCCGACAGGAACTCCACGGGCACATCCGCTTTCTCCGACATCTTCGATGAGAAGATCCAGTTGCTTGTCACCTGGAAATCGGGGTATTTCTCATGGACGGCGCTGATATAGCGGCGGACATACTGCTTGAAGCCCTCACGGCAGAAGTCACGATAGGCGATGTAACCCTGTTCGCCTGGCTTGGCGGGCTCTTGTCCTGTCGCTTTACGATAAGCGTCCACCGCCCAGTGGCTGTAATCGACGCAATGTGCCCAGTTGTCGCCATCAACCCAGATGCCATTCAGCCCATAGTCGCCCGCAATCTCCAAAATCTGCGGGATGAGCAGCTCTTCAAGATAGGGACCGAAGACGGACATGTAGGCTTTGCTTGGATTCCCTTCCGCATCCACAATAGCCCAGTCGGGGTGAATCTCTGCGGCCTTCATGTCATAGACGCCTGAATAGTGTGCATACAGCGCGATGCCACGCTCCGCTGTCGCCTCCCTCAGCATTCTGAGCAAGTCGATGCCAGGCGCAAGATTGGCGCGGTTCCCGACTTTTGTGGGATAGGAGGAGAGCCCTGGATGACCCTTTGTGTCGCATTGGATGTAGTCGGGCTTGACGGCATCCAGTGCCTCGATGTAAGAGCCTGGGTCATAGACAGATGGAACGGTCTCACCTGGCCTGGCGTGGAAGTCAACGTGCATTCCAAGAAATGAATCACTGCGTCTTTTGGGCTGTTTCATTGTAGTGGTTAGGGGCTAGGGGCTAGTGGCTAGGGGCTAGTGGAAGTTTCTACAAGCGACGGGGGGCAAAAAAAACGACCCCCCCGCCCCCCGCCGCTAATGCGGCTTGGGGATAGGGGCCAGCATATAGAGTGCGCGACAAAACGCTATCCCCAAGGAGAAATATCTGCAAGAGCTTTAGGAATTAGAGACAGCAAATCATCCGCAATCATGGCACGTGGCGCCAAACATGCGATGTCGGCTGCGTGTCCGTGGATGTATGCGGCTAGGCGCATGGCATCGTAGGGAGGCAACTGCTGGGCGAGGAAGGCGGTCATGAGGCCCGCCAGCACGTCTCCCGTGCCAGCCGTTGCCAATGCAGGACCGCCGCTGGTGTTGATGGAGAGCTCGCCAGAGGGCGAGGCGGACACGCTGTTGTGTCCCTTCAGCAGGACGAAGGCGTTGCAGAGGCGGGATGCTGTTTTCGCTTGCTCCAGGCGCGAAAGCGTCTCATGGACATTCAGTCCTTTCAGCAGGGCGGCCATCTCGCCTGGATGGGGCGTCAGCAGCGTGGGGGCTTGGCGTGAAGCCATCTGTTGAAGCAGGGTGGGTGTCTTTGCCACGGTGCGAATGCCATCAGCGTCGATAACCAGCGGCTTTGGAACCGCCAGCAGCTTTGCGATGAAAGCCGAATCCACGTCGCTTCCCGTTCCGGGTCCATAGATCAGGGCGTTGGAACGTTCCAGCAAGGGGGCGAGCTGGGACCAATCTTCCAGAGAGAACATGCCGTGGTTGGCGTCTCCGATGGCAGAGAGAATCAGGGCGGCGGGACCGCTTCGTCTGACTGCCGCAGACGGTATGGCAAGCGTGACCAGGCCTGCGCCGCCCCGCAGTGCAGCCTCTGCTGCTAAGAAGGGGGCACCTGGATATTGCGCGGAACCTGCGATGCAAAGTGCATGGCCAAAGCTGTTCTTATGGCTTTCCAGAGGGCGCCGCATCAGGAGCTTCACAGCATCCTGCTCCGTGAACGCTTCGGCATCATCACTTGTTGTTGCGTCTAGGTCTTTTTGCAGGCCAATGGGAACCACGCGGACAAGACCTGCCGCTTCTGGACCCTGCCCGCAAAACAGGCCTGTTTTGGGATAGGCCATTGTGACAGTCAGGGCGGCGGAAATGATTGGGTCGCCAGAACCCTTGTCGCACTCCAGCCCCGATGGGGTGTCCAGCGAGCAGACGGGGAGGGCACTGGCGTTGATTTGACGTATCAGCTCAGCCACTACGCCACGCGCGTTGCCCGTTGTGCCGATGCCTAGAAGTCCATCCACAACAACAGTGCCAATACGCAGGGCATAGTTTGGCAGTTTTTCGGTTACAACCGTATATGGGATGTCCTGTGGAAACGAGGTGGCCTGTGATGCGGCTGTTCCTGAATAGTCGCTCAAGGGGCAGGTGGAGAATACCTCCACAGGATAGCCTTGACGATGCAGGCATTTTGCCACCACCAGTGCATCCCCTCCATTGTTGCCTTTGCCCGCCACCACGACATAGCGCTGGCGGTGGCGGGGCGAGAGAGTACACTCCGCAAAGCGCAGGATTTCGGCGCAGGCGTTTTCGCCCGCCGTTTGCATCAACTGCTCCGGCGGTACGTTACTCTCCCGCTCAAGGCGGCGCATTTCAGAGACGGAGATGATTTTCATGGGGGAAGTGCGTATCTGGGGCTGCGCAGGAGTGGCGGGCATATACCATAGGGTACCATGGGCGCGCGTTGCGCGCCCCAGATAGTCTCTGTGCTTATCAAGAAGACTGAAAGGTTACTTCTCCTCGCTGGCCTCCTCGATGAGTTCGTCTGGCTCATCGACGCTGACGGGGCCTGTTGCGACGGGGTTCTTGGCTCGGATGGCGGCCTCCAGCTTGGCTGCGAGAGCGGGATCCTGGTCGATGGCCTTTTTGGCCTGTTCACGCCCCTGGGCGATTTGCACGTCGCCCATGGCGATCCATGAGCCGCGCTTTTCGAGAATCTTCATGTCGAGGGCGACATCCAGCAGGGAGCCTGCGCGTGAGATGCCCTCGTTGTACATGATGTCGAACTCGCACTCCATCAAGGGCGGTGCCAGCTTGTTCTTGACGATTTTCACCTTGACGCGGTTGCCGAGCGGGTTTCCGTCGGGGGACTTGATGGTGGCGAGGCGGCGGATGTCCAGGCGGACAGACGCATAGAACTTCAGAGCGCGGCCACCAGTGGTGGTTTCGGGGTTGCCGAACATCACGCCAATCTTCTCGCGGATCTGGTTGGTGAAGATGACGCAGGTGTTGGTCTTGGAGATGAGGGCGGTCAGCTTGCGGAGGGCCTGGGACATCAGGCGCGCCTGGAGGCCGACGTGGTTGTCCCCCATCTCGCCTTCGATTTCCGCCTTGGGGACAAGGGCGGCCACGGAGTCGATGACGAGGACATCGACGGCGCCGCTTCGCACGAGGGTCTCGGCGATGTTCAGTGCGTCTTCGCCGCAGTCGGGCTGTGAGATGAGCAGGTTGTCCGTATCGACGCCGATGATTTTCGCATAGCGCGGGTCGAGTGCGTGTTCTGTGTCGATGAAGGCGCATGTCCCGCCTGCGCGCTGTGCGTTGGCGACGACGTGGAGGCAGACCGTGGTTTTGCCAGAGGATTCAGGGCCGAAGATTTCCACGACGCGGCCCTTGGGGAAGCCTCCGCATCCGAGTGCGATGTCCAATGCCATTGCACCAGAGCTGATGGTATCGACCTGCTGCTGCGGGCGCTCGCCCAGGCGCATGATGGAGCCTTTCCCGAAGGCCTTCTCTATTTGCGCCATTGCGTCTTTCAGGTTCTTTTCACGGCTGGCGCCAGCGGAGCCAGATGTATCCTTTGCCATAAATGTTCTCCTTGTGGTTGACAGTTTGAAATACCCTCTGCACACCAGGCAGAACGCCTGGATTTTTAACTACTATATTTAAGATATTCCCAAAATCTGTTTTCGCAAATACAATCAACTATTTTTTTGTATTTTTTTGCTTTTTTGGGGAATCCCGTGTGTGCGCGGCAAAAGTGCCGCGCACTTATGACGGTTTTGGCGTACTTTGGGAGCTGAATCTTAGAACTCCACGACTGTGCCTTCTTCGGAGGAGCGGAGGATGCCCAGGGCGAGGTCGAGGGCGTTGAAGGCGTCGTCAAGGGTCACGTCTGGCTGGCGGTTCTCCTGGATGGCCTTGAGCCAGTGGCGGAAACCCTCGTAGTAGGGGTTATCGACGGCGGGGGCCTCAAGTTCCTGCGTCTCGCCGTCCTTGGGCATGAAGGTGACGGTGTTTTTGCCCCAGTTGTAGGATGCATA
>JAFTAC010000379.1 GCA_017458805.1 Victivallales bacterium
GCGCTGCCCCCTCCCCCAGTTCTACTGGGAGGGCAAGATTTCACACCAGATCTGGGGACGCACCCCCACCGAAATCCTCATTGACGCTGCCTGGCGCGAAAAGACCCACTTCGACTATGTTGTCTTCGATGAAAGCCAGCTGCCCCTTCAGGCGCATCTTGTCTCCCAAGGGCTCGGTCCTATGGGACACACCATCTTCTCGCCCGATGGGAAGCTCCTACTGGCCGACACCTATCCCGACGCCAACTCCATGCAACATCTTGCCCTAGTCAATTCAGCAACGGGGGCCGTCACCCCTATCGGCCACTTTCGCCACCTCAAGCCGTCTGGCTTCATAGGCGACGTCCGCAACGACCTCCATCCACGCTGGTCGCCAGACGGCAAGGTCGTCACCGTCGATACCATCCATGACCGCCTGCGTGGGATATACGCATTGGAACTGTAACAATAAAGAAAAAGATGAATCTTCCTACAGGGTCAAAGCGCCTGGCTACAGTTTTGCAACAGCCCCTTCTCTTCCTCGCCCATAAAAACCAGACGCTTATCCCCAATGGCCTCGGGTGATACAACCTCTGGAGATGACCAGCAGAGGATGCGCACATCGGGGCGGCAGCTGGCGAGGAACTCAGCGGTAATCATGCCGAAGGTAGGATATTTGCCATCACGTGTCAGGGGGACTTGGATGGAGATGACGGTGGCCCTGGCGATTTTCTCCAGGGGGACAAAGGTCTCCATGCCCACATTAGTGAGCTGGCAGCCGCCCATGCCGTTGCCCCAGAGGTCAAAGAAGCTCTCACTGAGTTCATCGGCTTCCGCAAAGGCACGAGGCGGGTCGCAGAGGATGACTTCGCAGCCAGCCGTCAAAGCCTCGTCGCGAAGCTTTGATCCAAGCTTTCCCACGCCTACAAGACCAACAATGTCGCCTGATTTGAAGTAGTTATCCATATCGTTTACTCAAAGAAGCTGAAGCAGAAATCGCGTTCGGAGGCCTCGGCCTCGGCGAAGGCGAGGAACTCGGTTCCATGCTGATTGCCCCAGCTGTAGGTGAGGAAGAGCTTGCCCTGCCACTCGCACATGTCCAAATCGGAGTTGTTGTAGTCCTCCGCGTTGGCGATGACCTGGAGCTGCTCGGGGGTCAAGTTAGCCTTGGGATGTATCAGCTTGTCGTTCTCGTCATAGACTAGCACATCCCGTTTGCCAGACTCCCAATTTACCAAATCCCGCGAGCGCATGACGCGGTTGACATAGTGTTTTGCGGGGTCAGGGTCATTGGCGAGATAAAAGAAGAAGTACCAGCCGTCGTAGTAGCGAACCATAGGACCACCCGTGTAGATGTTCTTGACCAATGACTTGTCTGGTCCCAGCCACTTCCAGTTCATCAGGTCGGTTGACTCGGCGAAGAACATCGTGAAGGGGGTGCCGACCATCTCCTTCGGGGCACCCAGCTCGAAGGTCAGAAGGAAGTGCTCCTCCACCTGGCAGACGCTGGTGTTGTAGCCCATCCAGCCTTCGCCCTCCAGGATGACATGCGGCTCCGTCCAGTGGACTAAATCGTTGGATTCCATCTGGTAGAAGCGGCTCTTCCCCCAGTTCTCAACGGCGGTGACAATCACCTTGTCGCCATGCACGAAGGCATTGCAGAAGTGAAGCCCCTTGCCGAATGATGGCGTAACCGTGCGGTAGTCCTCCAGGCTGAGGAAGCGGAAATAGGAATCGCCTGTCTGGTTGGCGTAGTAGCGGTGATGGGGCTTGTCAAAATTGCGGATATACTCCATCAACCAGAGCTTCCCCTTGAAAACCACTGGGTTGATTTCCACGATGTCAGGGTCAAATGTGCCTAGTTTTTTGATTTCGATTGACATGAGTGTTAGGAAAGGGCTTTGGATGTGAACTTGAGGCAGCCATGCAAAAATAATCTGCATGGCCAGTATTGAACAATCGGATTTCTGTAATATATTGTTTAGTATATGAAATGTCAATAGCCGAATATCAAAACTAAGGTGATCCTATAATGTTCAAGAATCTTATGGCGTGCATATCCCTACTCTCGGTCTGCGCATTCTGCCAGGAGCTTGCCTTCCCGAAAACATGGAGCGTCTTCGGTCCGTTCGATGCGAGCAAATACCCTGAGAGGACGGCTGGCGGGCTGCGGGAACTCCCCGCCACACTGAAAATCGGGCCACAGGAGTTCAAGGCCAAGAGTTTCACGATGGAAAACAACAAACTGGACTTCGGCGAACTCATCAGCAACCACGATGCAGTCTGGATGTTTGCGGAGCTGGAGGCTCCCAAGGCCGAAAAGCTCTTCTTCGGCGCTGGCTGCGACTGGTGGATGACCTGGTACGTCAATGGACGGCGCGTCTTCGACACGGGATTGAACGGCAACGGGGAATGGCCCCCGACCGTCAATGACTATTCCATCGAGGCCAATCTGAACAAGGGAAAAAACCTCATTGCCGTCCTTTTCCAGCGAGGCGACGCCTCCGCCGTGATCTGCGCCAAACGCTTTGCCGGCAAAAATGCCAAAGTATATAAGGAACCCGCCATGTTCACCAATCTCACGCTCCCACGTCCTCGCCTTTTCTTCACCCCAGAGATTATCGCCGTCCGCAAAAAACAGCTCTCCCCCTTCCAGCGGGAATTCCTGGCGACCCTCCGCAAGCGCCTGAACGCCCTCTCCGAAGACCCGAACAAGAACTACCCTGGGGATACCTGGAAGCGTCCCATTGAATACGGCCACAACGCCGCATACGCCGCCCTTCTCTGGCTTTTCACAGGCGAGGAGCAATTCAAGCAGAAAGGTCTCGCATGGCTCTCCTGGTTCACCGACTGGTGCAACAACCAGTTTGCCAATAAGCAAGCCGTCTCGTGGTACTCCTACACCCGCATCGCCGCCCTCTGCGCGTATGACTGGCTCTACAACGACATGACGCCCGAACAACGGACGGACATCGGCAACAGGCTGCTCAAGCACTTGCGGGACACCCTCGACACAAACACTATCTGCAGCTACAACGGCGAAGGCTCCAGTGGACCGACGGCAGGCTACTATGGCACCCCAAACCTCTGGTGGTATGCAGGCATCGTCTTCTACAAGACAGGGCTGGACGACGAGCTGGCGGTGCGCATGCTCAGCGACGGCTATGCGGGGCACCTAGCCATGTTCGAGCACCGCTCCAAGCTGGCTGGAGCCGACGGAGGCCCTCTGACACAGTCCGAAGGCTATGTCCTCGGCGACTACTGGAAGCAGGAGTTCCGCTTCTTCTACGCCTGGAAAGCGCTTTTCGGGAAAAACTACTCGGACAACACGCCCTTCCTGGCAGGGCTGCCCATCTGGATTTCCTACTGTGCCATCCTGCCGAAAGAGCCAAGCATCCATGTCAATGGCTTTGGCAGCGGCGACTGCACGCACTTCAGCAACCAATTTGACCTGCCCGCCGCCTACCTGCTCCAGTTCCCCTATTTCTATGCGGAGAAGCATCCGCAGGAGGCTGGCATCGCCTCCTGGCTCTACAGTAAATGCGGAGCAGACATCGACAGCAGAATGATGAACTATTTCGCGAACGGCTGGGGCTGCGGCACACCAGGTGCCCCCCTGCTCTTTGACAAGGTGGAGACAACGCCCCAGGCCCCCAAGCTTGCCAACGCCAAGTACTACCACGGCATCGGCATGGTCTATATGCGCAGCGGGAACGGCCCTGACGACACCTACGTCCTATTCACGGCGGGCGGAAACAACACAGGGCACAAGCATGCGGACGAAGGCAACTTCATCATCTACAAGAACGGCTATCAGGCGATGGACACGGGCGCGCGCCTCATCTACTCGGGCATGAAGATGTCCGAGCGGTACATGACAAACTGCCACCACAACAGCAACTATTTCAGGCGCACCATCGCCCACAACTGCCTTCTCATCGTACAGCCTGACGAGGACTTCGGCACGGGGTGGCAGCCCAACGGAGTCCACATCAAGCTGGCGAACGACGGCGGCATGAGGCAAACCATCGGCTCCAAGATGCTCCACTACGAATCCAATGCGAAATACACCTACTGCCATGCGGACTTGACCGCGCCATACGCACGTAGCAAGGCGGAAAAGGTTGAGCGCAGATTCCTCTTCCTCTACCCTGACACCATCGTCATCAAGGACACCGTGAAATCCGTGAAGCCCGAATACCGCAAGATTTTCGTGTTGCACCCAGGCGCAGAGCCGACCGTCAGCGGCAACAGCTATTCCTATAATCAGACGCGCGTGACAGCGCTTCTCCCCGCCAACGCCCGCCTGAAGACCATCGGCGGGCCAGGCAAAGAGTACTGGGTCGATGGTCAGAATTGGCCCACCGCACCAGAGGACGATGCGGACAAGAAGAACAAGGGCTTCCTCTACGGCGACTGGCGGGTCGAAACAAGCCCGTCCAACGACAAGGCAGAAACGACCTTCCTGCATGTCATCGACCTCGACAAAGGCGTTTCCGCCCCCGTACTCAACCACAACGGCAGTGTCACCGTCGGCACCCGCGCAGGCAAGGTGAACATCCGATTCCTTGAGGACGGCACGATTCAAGTTAACTAGATGGGGGGGTAACGACGACGCCTCGTCGTCGCCTGTTCCGTCCATGCAGGCACTCATAGAGCGCAACAAATAACGCTTGTATCAGTATTCATTACTTCACTCCAACAAATACCACACATTAACAACAATGCGAAAACACCTGTTCATCCTATTCCTTCTTTGTGGGTTCTGCGCCTTTGCGCAGCAGACAAACCAGCAGATGAAGCACCAGTCGGGGCAGCAGACTTCCCGTTTCTACGATGCTTCAGGCAGATACGACGGCTATACAAGAAACAACGGCAACACCACCTATTTCTATGGGCCAAGCGGCAAGTCGGAGGGGCGTTCCGTGACAAACGGCGACACCACGCGCTACTATGACGCCAATGGAAGATACACGGGGAAATCCACCACCAACGGCAACACCACGCGGTTCTACAACGCCAACGGCACCAATGCGGGCCGTTGCGTCCAGAACGGCAATACCACCAACTACTACGACGCCAACGGGAAGTTCTCGGGACGCTCCCAGAACAACGGTTCGGGGACCACGCGCTTCTACAACTCCACCGGCACCAACTCTGGACGGAGAACAAAGTAATTCTTTCAAGGAGAACCATATATGAAACCAGTCACCTACAACTTCGGACTTGTCAAGAAAACTGACGAAGAACTCAGGGATACCTTACGCCAGCTTGCCGAAGGCGGCGTCCAACGCCTCAACCTGAACAATGCCCTTTTGGAACACTTCATCGTCACGCCCGATGCCGTTCCCAAGTACGAGAAGGCCATGAAAGAGTACGGGCTTTCCTTCATGGACGCACATGCCCCGTGGGGCACCTGGAAGGATCCAGGCGTCCCAGTGGAATCGGAGCATCCGCAGATTGTGATGCGCCAGAAGATGGCCCTCCGACTCTGCAACCGCTTTGGCGTGACCAGCATCGCCTACCATACCGCCAATACCTTCAACTCCATCTACGGGGCTGACTTGACGCTGAACGACTACTACAGGATGCTCCTGCGTACAATAGAGGAGCTGCTGCCCGACGCACAGAAGCTCGGAGTCGTCATGGCTTTGGAGAACCAGTGGACGCCCCTCAACCAGTCCGCCTGCCTCCTGAATGCCGTGCGGCACTTCGACACCAAATGGCTGGGCATCTGCTACGACTCGGGCCACGGCAACTTGACCGAACACGGTCAGGAGTTCCCTGGCAAAACCGTCGTACCCACCATCTGGAACGACATCCAGCTGCCAGTCGTCTGGGAGGAGCAGTTCATCGAGAAGGTACGTCCATACCTCATCAACTGCCACCTGCACGACAATGACGGCATCTCCGACCAGCACAACCTGCCAGGCCTTGGCATCGTTGATTGGAAACGCATCATGGACAACCTGGCGAACGCCCCGCGTCTCCAGTGCATCCAGTGCGAAGTCAACATGGCCAAGGAGGGAGCCCCCACCATCGAAAAGCTGGTCAGCACATTCAACAGCCTGACCGATGGTTCGTTCTTCAAGTCAAAGCCAAACGGCGCAAGAGCCGCTCGTCGCACCACTAGAAAGAGCAATTGAGGCACTGCCATGAGACGCATCACATTAGGCAAGACTGGCATCAGCGTCAACGCCAACGGCTTCGGCGCCCTCCCCATCCAGCGCATCAGCAAGGAGGAGGCGGGCAAGTTGCTTCGCAAGGCGTTCGACGGCGGCATCGACTACTTCGATACGGCCCGCTACTATACGGACAGCGAGGAGAAGATGGGCCTGGCGCTAGCCGACGTGCGCGAACGCATCACCATCTCCACCAAGACAGCGGCCAAGAAAGCAGAGGAGTTCTGGAAAGACCTCCACACAAGCCTCTCCCTGCTCAAGACCGACCACATCGACATCTACCAGTTCCACAACCCAAACTTCGTGCCGAAGTACGGTGACGGGACTGGCCTGATGGAAGCGATGGCAGAGGCGAAGCAGCAGGGCAAGATTCGCTTCATCGGTATCACCAACCACGGTCTGCCCCGAGCGAAGGAGGCCATTGAAAGCGGTCTGTACGACACGCTCCAATTCCCCCTCTCCTACCTCTCGACCGATGCGGAGCTGGAGCTTTCAAGCCTCTGCAAGAAAGCCAACATGGGGCTCATCGCGATGAAGGCACTCTCAGGCGGCCTCATCACTGATTCGGCCACTGCTTGCGCCTTTCTCGCGCAGTACGGCAACATCGTCCCGATATGGGGCATCCAGCGCGAAAAGGAGCTGGACGAGTTTCTCGCATACAATCAGAACACTCCCGCTCTCACGGAGGCGATGAAGCAGCGCATCGCGCAGGACCGCCAGGAGCTTTCGGGCGAATTCTGCCGAGGCTGCGGCTACTGCATGCCCTGCCCCGCCGGCATCGAAATCAACAACTGCGCCCGCATGAGCCTGCTGCTGCGCCGCGCCCCGCAAAGCGTCCACCTCAACGCTGAATGGCAGGCGAAGATGATGAAGGTCAAGGAGTGCAAGCATTGCGGACGCTGCAAGTCCAAGTGTCCATACGGACTGGACACGCCTGAACTTCTTCGCAAGAACCTTGAGGACTATCTGACTTTCCTGTAATTATCTGTTCATGAGTGAATTGCAAAATATCGCCCCTGTAGTTGACTGGCGAAAGAACCTCGCCTTCATCTGGACCTCGCAGTTTCTGGCGATGATTGGCTTCGGCTGCTGCATGCCCTTCATCCCGCTGATGCTGCGCCAGAATCTTCATATCGATGACGACCACTTGCGCGGGCTCTACATGTCCATCTACTACCTGGCCAGCATGACAAGCCTCTGTGTCGCGACGGCTGTGTGGGGGATGCTGGCGGACCGCTTCGGGCGCAAGATCATGCTGCTGCGCGCCAGCTATGCAGCCGCCCTCTTCTACCCGATGCTGGCCTTCGCCCCCAACTTCTGGACGCTGGTCACCATCCGCTTCGTCTGCTCCTTCTTCTCAGGCACGGTGAATCCAGCGCAGACGCTTCTGGTCAGCACGACACCCGCTGAAAAGCACGGCTTCGTGCTGGGCACCATGAGCACCGCCATCTGGAGCGGCGACGTACTCGGCTACTGTGCAGGCGGCCTCATGGTCCACTTCTTCGGCTACACCACCGCCTTCGTCACCTGCGGGGTCATCTACTTCGTCAGCGGACTTCTCGTGCATGTCTTCGTGAAGGAGGACTTCGAGGCGGTGCGCCGCCTGGTACGCGAGAAGAAGGCGAAGAACCAGAAACGACCATTCAGGGAGTTCGCCACGCCAGGCGTACTCTGGCTGCTGGCGATGTTCCTCCTCATGGGCATCTCAAAGCGCATCGACGGCCCATACATCGCGATGCTGGTTGAGAAGGTCTGCGGACAAGACAAGGCAGACTACTACACGGGCATCATCCAGGCTGCAGCGGCCATCGGCGGGGTGCTTTCAGGCATCTACATCGGCAAGCTCTGCGACCGCTTCAAACCGCAGCTCATTCTTGTCCCCATCATCATCATCGCCACGGGAGCCACGCTCCTGCAGGCGTTTTCCTCAAAGCCCCTCATGCTTATTTTCGCGCGCTTCCTGACCTTCTTCGCCAGCGGCGGCTTCCAGCCGGCCCTCCAGCTGATGATGACGAAAATCACCTCGTCGGAGATGCGCGGCACCTTCTTCGGGTGGTCGCAAAGCCTCCACACGGCGGGCGGCATCTTCTGCTCGCTCCTGGGCGGCGCCATCACCTACTACCTGAACATCCGAGGCATCTTCGTGACGGGTGCCCTCATCACCTTCCTGATGCTCCCCATGCTCCTGCCCACCTCAAGGGCATGCGAAAAGGAGCAGTTGAAAGCGTGAGAGGCATTTCACAACGCATTACTGTGGTATAAGACGATATGGCTTTCACGACAAGACGTTCCCTTCTGCGCGGAGTCCACGACAACACGCCAGCCGCCTGGGAGCAGTTCCAGGCATTCTACACGCCCCTCATCATCCTCTGCGGACAGGACTATGGCATGAATGAAGAGGAGATTAAGGACTTACGTCAGGATGTACTCCTAGCCGTGTTCAAGAATGACCTGGCAGGGCAGTTCAACCCGAAACTCGCCCGTTTCCGCACCCTCCTGCGCACCGTCATCCAGCGGAAGGCTATTGACATCCTTCGCCAGAGGCTTGACGCCTACAAGAATCTTTCTCCAGAGATACCAGATGACAACCAGACATTGGAAGCTCAATGGAAGGAGGAGTGGCGCCAATTTCTCCTGAAAATCGCCAATGAAGAGCTTCGCGAAGCCATCAGCAACGAACACTACATGGCATTCGACCTCTATGTCAACCAGAAACGCCCAATCGCCGAAGTCTGCGAAATCCTGGGCATGACTTCAAACCAGGTTTACACCATCCGTTCACGGGTGTTCAAACAGTTGCAGGAAATCGTCCAACGCCTTGAAACCGAGGTTGATGAGTGATGTTCACGCCAGGCGATACCCTTGGCGGATGCAAAATTCTTGGCATCTGCGGCAGCGGAGCCTACGGGAAGGTTTTCCTGGCCGAAAACGCCCTTGGGCAGCGTGTTGCCATCAAGCTCTTCTTCGGAGCCAACGACGAGGAGAAAACACTGGATTCCCTTCGCCAGTACATCGCGCTGCCGCCCTCACCGCACCTGCTCAGGATTTTTCACTTCGGCCATGAAAACGGACAGCTCTTCTATGTGATGGAAGCGGCAGACAACGCAGGCGAAGAGGGGAAATACCTCCCCGACACCCTCGCTCTGCGCGTGAAGCGCAACGGCCATCTCTCCGCGCAGGAGGCCATTGCCATCTGCCAGGCCATGGCAGAAG
This sequence comes from Victivallales bacterium, assembly GCA_017458805.1. Lineage (GTDB taxonomy): Bacteria > Verrucomicrobiota > Lentisphaeria > Oligosphaerales > Oligosphaeraceae > RGIG3456. The sequence goes on from JAFTAC010000379.1 coordinate 9,375, forward strand.
CTCTTGGCACTCTTCACAAGGCCCATCTTGTCCACCGTGACATCAAGCCCGACAACGTCCTCTTCGTCAATGGCATCCCCAAGCTCAGCGACCCTGATTTGCTCTGCAACTTCACCAAGACCATCTCGCTGGCAGGCACACGCGGCTACATTCCGCCTGAAGCATACAACACCAACCTGAAGAACTCGCCCACGACGGACATCTACGGACTGGGAAAGCTGCTCTATGTCTGTGCCACAGGCAATTCGCCCGACGCCTTCCCGAACCTGCCTCCGAACGCAGACAAGGATTTCCTCTCGAAGATCTGCCGCCCGACGCTACGCCTCTGCAATGCAAATCCAAATCAGCGCTGCCAGAGCTACGAGGAGGTACAGCAGGTGCTGACCAATGCCCTGCAACCCCCCTCCCGCTGGAGCAGCTGGCTGCTGCGCTTCCGTCTAAACACACGTTTTCGCCTATATGTCATTGGATGTTTTCTTTTCATCATAGCCCTTCTGGGCCACTGCTTTCTGATGGGGCGGTCCCTCATTAAGGCATCCCGCACCAAACACCAGATACAGCTCACACGCCATCAAGAGCTTGAATCTTTTCTGCCCGCACTCTCGCTCATGCTGTCAGACGATGAAACGCAGATGCTCAAGCAGCTTCTTGCCACCAATACCTCCAGACGTTCATTGACGCGATCCAATGCGCAGGCAGAGGGGTATCTCACGGAACTGGCTCGCCAGAAGATGCCCCCCATTGATTCTCAAACTAAGTTCACGAGCGAAGCCCTCCTTGCCAACGCGCAATGCCACCGCTACCTGGATTCGCCTCTGGCACAGCTTTTTCTGCCAGAAGCAGAGCAAACATCATATGCAAGCAACTTGGAGACAGCAACTTCTAAACTCTATCCATCCAACGGTCCCAAAGCTGGGCAGTCTTTCGTCACAAACACGATGCCCACATTCAAGTTCATCTTTATCCCGCCAGGGACTTATCTCGATGCCAATGGGCAAAAACACGAGATAGCCTACCCTTTCTGGGTTCTTGAAAGCCCCGTAACCAACGAGCAGTACCAGTATTACAGGCAAGACAACAAGCTGATGAAGGGAAACGCCGACGAAAAGGTCACCCGTGTCAGCTGGGCCGACATCATTTGCATGTGCGCCAAGTTTACATCCACCACCAGAAAATCCTCCGTCCTCCCCCCGGGCTATGCGATGCGCCCGATTCTGGAAGCCGAATACGACTATGCGCTGACACGGGAGTGGCGTCGAGAAAAGAAGCCTGCTCTCAAAGAGGAACGCCATGAGTACATGCTGCTGGAAGATTCGCCTGGCATCTTCACACCTGGCAAGCGCGACAGCCAAATCAAAGGTTCCAACAAGCGTTCCAACCTGCTCATTGAGCAGCAGGCAGATCCAAGCCTCTGCTTCCGTATCGTGCTAGCCCCGACTCCAGACGAATTCTTCAACACGCTCTTCATCAACGAAAAGCAGTTTCAAGTTCAGAAGCACAATGAGCATATCTACATGGGTGAAACAGTCTGCTTTGCAGTTCTAAGCTGGGAAAAATGGCAGCAAGTCGCCCAAAGCCTTGGCGCGCGCCTTGTGGAGCCTGCCACCCTCGACGAGGCCACTCGCCTTCGGGACGCATTTAACATCCCGCGCACCTTCCCCATGTTCCTGGGCATCGAAGGAGTTGACGGCGCATGGCATTACGCCGCCAGTAAACGCCCCGTCACGTGGTCTGAACTCCCGCCAAACAACCAGGCACAAAACAAGTCTCTCTCCCTCTTGAACCACGCCCTCGGCCTGCAGGACAAAAATGCACGCCTGCCTGGAATCATCATCGAATGGGAGAACGACGCAGCCTACGCCAAACGCCTCCACGCCTGGCGAGACCCTGCCTCGCCCCTTGTCAAAAAGCACTTCGAGGTTGATGGCCACTCCTACAGCCTGCTGGACATCCCCTTCCCCGTCTATATGGCAAACAGCCTCTGCCGCCAGGCGGGTGGACGCCTTGCAATCCTCTCTGATTCTACACTCCGCGAGAAGGTGCTCACACACCTAAAAGACTCACCAGGCCTCATCATGGTCGGCGCACGCCAAAACCTGCATGGCTGGCAGTGGGACGACGGCACGCCATTGGAGATCAACACAAACCTTCCCCTCCATAAGACCACAGTCTCTGTCACTTCCCCCTTCTTCCTGGGCCTCTGCCTATCAAGCAACCAGTGGTTCGCCTCCGACCACGGCACCCACCTTCTCGTCGAGTTCCTCACACCAGAAGAATAACCACACTCGGCTTCAGCAAAGCAAGAGCAAGCTAACGGAATATGCGCTTGAACCGTCTAGCCAGCTTTGGTTTCAACGTCATCCAAGGAATTGAATAGCGAAGCCACCATTTATTGGAGGCTTTCAGGCAGGCGGGAACGTTGGAAGGCAATTCAAGTCCCTGCGCCTGCGCCCATTCCACAACGGACACATATTCGTCAAAGAAACGGAAGGCACGTTTTGTCCACCCCTGCCAGGGCTTCGGCTGCGCAATGAAATGGACAAACAGACGCTCGCGTTCCTTGTCCATACGAAAAACCTCCTGCACAATCGGTGCATCCACCACGAAGTTCAGGCAGGCGTTCAGCGTACTCTCGTCGAGCTGATGATAATAGAGTAGCGACCTATCGACGACGCCGACATCATGCTCTGGCAAGACCTTCTTCTGCAAGGCATCCCAGATTTCCAGGAAACGGCGAAAACGCGCGATGGAAAACGCGCAGAAGCATGCGGAACCCGTCAACGAGTAGCGGGGCTTTTCCCTAGCCTCCCCTGCAATGTCCGCAATGTCCTGCCTCCAGACCCCCAATACCTCTTGTGGGATTGTCATCCCATCCTCCCCCTTGAAAATATCCTTGTAAGCCATCGGCAGCTCGGATGGCGAACGCAAGCGGAAATGAATCTTATCAGAAGTTTCCGGCAGAAGAATATCCGAGACATTCCCAGTAAAAAACGCATCGGAATCCGCCCAGGTGACATACTCCGTTTTGGCCAGTAGCATGACCTGGGCCTTGAGGCAAGTCAGGGAACGGGGTGTCCCATCCAAAGACACGACCGTCACCCCCCCAAGCTGCGTCAGCACATGCTCTGCTGAAGGTGTAAATTTCCTGACGCCAACCAGAAACGGCTCCTTCATCCCTGCCTTCCGTGCAGAGGCAATCAGAAGAAAAATCCCCCACAAGTAGTTGATGTCCCCTATGGTTACAATGGTATTTCCCAGAATAGAACCATTTGTTTGACTGTTGTCTATGCTCATACTTAATCTTTGGAGGTAGAGGATATTACAAAACCAGCGGAATATGCGCCTAGAGATGTGCATGTTACCTTGAACAATGCGTTCATGTCGATGCGTATTTCTATGATAGTCTTGAAATCACCTCGTTTATTTACAAGAACAATTACGTTCGGAAAGAGACTTCTAAGCCTAAAAGCAAGCCATTCCCTTATTATCCATCCAGATAATTTACTCGCAAATCAATGAAAAATCAACTTGAAGCCCCTCTTTTTCCCTTCCATTTTCCAGTGTTAAGCTTGCATGATTTGACATTCTTTACCCTTGACTTATATTAGAAAAGAGTTCCAAATTACATCCCATCAAGTGATAAATGCCAATACTACCCACATATTTAAATGACATGAAGTGTTTTCCAATGCTTCTCCTCGAACAGCTGAAGATGCTTCGCCAGACACGAAAGGCTTTCCGATACGACATCAGTCAGTTTATGGAACTAGCAGGGTCCCCTTCCTCCAAACTCCGTGTTGTTCATACCTGGCATAGGATGCCACTGGAGGATTCAAAATGAAGCTCCTTCTTGGTGGTGTTCCCCTAGGATGCGACAACATCGGCGACGAGGCCATCATCGCATGCGTCGTGAAGCTCATTCGCGGCCTTCTCCCCGAGGCCGACCTCGCCGTCTGCACACGGGACCGGGACAACACATCCAGGCAGCTGAATGTTCAGACCGCCCCCCTGTTCGGCTTCCCCCCCACTCCCATGCTGAAGGAGTTCTGTTCCTTTGTCAGGCAGTTCGACGCCTTTGTCTGGTTCGGAGCAACCGGCCTGTCTGACTACCCCGACACCGCCCTCTCCCTGTTGGAGGCCGCCCAGGACGCCAATGTCAAGACACTTGTCTGGAGCGTCGGTATGGACGAC
>JAFTAC010000380.1 GCA_017458805.1 Victivallales bacterium
ATGTTCTCCTTATCTTTATTGACAGAGGCTAAATAAACAGGGGAAACGCAAGAAAGCGGTTTTCATTTACCGTTTTCCGCTTCAGAATCTTTCTCCCAGATCAGCTCCTCCAATGTCTGGTAAAGACGCTCGGAAACCACTGGTTTGGAGAGGTGTGCGTTCATGCCCACCTGCAGGGAACGCTGGACGTCTTCGTCAAAGGCGTTGGCGGTCATGGCGATGATGGGGACGGTTTTCGCGTCGGCCTTGTCCAGTGCCCGAATAGCGGCTGTCGCTTCCAGACCATCCATTTCAGGCATGCGGACGTCCATCAGGATTGCGTCATAGTAACCGACGGGACTCTTCTCAAACATCTCCACAACAATTTTGCCGTTTTCCGCATGATCGATTTCCGCCTCGCGCATTTGAAGAATCTCTTTCAAGATCTCCGCATTGATTTCGTTATCCTCCGCCATGAGGATATGTCTGCCTTTAAGTTCGGCGCGCTTTTTCTCCTTGTAGAGACTCATGTTGTTCTTTCTTGCGATCCGCTCGAATTCGTCAAGCACATTGGAGGCAAACAGTGGCTTTGCCAAGAAACTGTCAACGCCAGTATGCAGTGCCTCATCCATGATGTCGTCCCAGTTAAAGGAGGTCAGGATAATCACCGTTGTCTCCTTGTCATACCGCTGGCGTATTTCCTTTGCCACCGCAATGCCGTCCATTTCAGGCATTTTCCAGTCGAGCAGCACGAGGTTGTAAGGCTCGTGCTTGGCATGCTGTACCTCCAGCATCTGGAGGGCAGTGGGGCCATCGTAGCAGGTATCTGCCTTGATGCCAGCCTCATCCAGCACGATTCGTGCGTGTTCAGCAGCAATCTCCTCGTCATCAACCACCAGGATTCGCATATCCTTCGGGTTGACATAGCTCGTTGCAGGTCCCTGACGCTGGCTGTTGGTCAGTGTGATGACAACGGTGAACTCCGTCCCCACACCCTTTTGCGATTCAACAGAAATCGTGCCATTCATCAGCTCAACGATGTTTTTCGTGATAGCCATGCCGAGGCCCGCGCTGCCGTACCGACTGCTCCTGCCGCTGTTCTCCTGAGTGAAGGCGTCAAAGACCTTTGGAAGGAAGGATGCATCCATCCCGATGCCAGTATCCTTGATGTTGAACTTCACAGTGGAGTGGTCGCCAAACACGGCGGTGCGTTCCACCGTCAAGGTGATATTGCCAGGCGCATCCGTAAACTTGATTGCATTGGAAAGGATGTTGATGAGGACTTGCTTGAGCTTCATATCGTCGCCGATATAGTAGTCGCTGACACCACCTGTGACTTTGCACTCATAATGGAGACCTTTTTCGTTGCACTGGGACATCACCATGGTGTTCAGCTGTTTCAGCATATCGCTGAAGGAAAACTCTTCCTTTCGGAGCACAAGACGGCCCGATTCGATTCGGCTCATGTCCAGAATGTCGTTGATCAGGCCCAGCAGATGCTGCGCGCTCCCTCCGATCTTCTCCAAATAGGTCCGTGTTTCTGGCGGAAGCGACGTATTTCGCAGGGCCAGGCTGTCCAGCCCGATGATTGCATTCATGGGTGTGCGGATTTCGTGGCTCATGCTGGACAGGAAGGCCGTCTTTGCCTTGTTGGCCTCTTCCGCCGCTGTAAGCGCTTCGCTGAGGGCCTGGTTTTTAGCCATTGTCTCACGCATTTCGGTGTCAATGACTGTAAGGCCGAGCCCCACCGCATGAACGATATGGTCTTCACGGTTTTCGGCGTGCCGCACGCCTGCCATGCGAATCATCTCGTAATACTCCCTGCCGTCACGCTTTGCCAGATAGCGGTAGCAGATGATCAGTTCCTTCGCCAGCAGCTCCCGCACATGGTCAGGATCAATGAACTTCAGGAATTCTTCCCTGTATTGCTCTGTGACAAAGTTATTTGCATACCAGGTAAAACGCTCATGATACGGGAAATGGACGCCTTCTGGCGTTTGATGATGGTCGGTCGGGTCGGCACGATAGCAAACGGCGTCGTTATTGTCCAGGTCCACATGATAGACGCAGCGATAGTCCGACGCCAGGGCCGTGATCATCCTGTCCTGTTGAACTCTGCGCTTTTCCTGTTTAAGCAGTTCTTCCTGCAGGGCGAGGCGGTCTTCCAGTTCCTTCTGCTTTGCCCGCTGGCTTTCCGCCAGTTCCGCGTTTGCCTCCTCCAGCTTCTTCCTGGCGGTTTCCGTGGCCTGAATCTCTCGTTTTGACCGCTTTGCATCGCGGACAAGGAACACGATGATCAACGCCGCAACCACTAGGATGATGCTTACGAAGAGTGCCATGTTGTCTCGGAGCATATCGGTAAATGAATAGAAATAGAGCTGATCCGTGTAATGGAACGCATTGTTCTGCGCATAGTCCGCGCCCAGCACATTGATTCCGCGGTTGACCAGCTTCAACAGCCCCTCGTTGCCGATTTTCACGCCAAAGCAGCGATCATCGTTGTAGGTTGTCTGAAGGAGGGAAAGATCACTGTATCGGCTGTTGCGCAGGATGTCGTTCGCTCGGAGACCATTTAGTGTCGTGCAATCGACCTGGCCGTCGCTGACGGCTTCCAGACAGGCGTAGATTGATGGATAAAACGTGATTTTCGCATTGGGATAGTGTTTTTTTACAAAGAAGGCTTGCATGCGGTTGTTTTCATTCACCGCAAAGTGGCGGACGGTGTTTTCGCTGTATTCGCCCTTATAGACCAGTTCCGTGGCTGCGGAAACCACTGCGCTGGACTGGAATATGCCGCTCTCTTCTGCGTAGAACAGACCGCCGCCGACAGGGAATGCCACGTCGATTTTGCCAGTTCCAAGCCCCGCAATCATCTCGTCATACTTGTCAAAGCCTATGAAGGAGACCGCAACTTCTTCGAGCCCGAGCCTTTCCATCATGCGGGGAATGAAGTCCTTGACCATGCCAGTCACGTTCCCGCGGGCATCGCTGGCACTGTACGGGAGATAATTGTTCAAATAGCCGACCCATAGCCCCTTGTGTTCTGAAAGCCATCTTTTTTCAGACGCAGAAAAGGCTCGGCTGGAGATGCTCACGGGATAGTATTTGCTCCTCAGGAAGCTGATGTAGTTCGGCTCATTCACAGAGAGCTCCGTCTGCGCAATGTTGAGCTTGGCCAGCAGGTCGGGCCTTGATTTGCTGACGCACAGATAGTAATTGGATGCTCCGAACGAGCAGAGCAGCTCGGTGTTTGACCTTTTATGCGCGCCGTCTCCTTCTGCCGCGAGGAGGTCAATGTCATGCCTGTCGAAGGCCTGGAAGAGCGGTTCGTAGTCACGATAGGCCACCACTTCCGCCTGAATGCCGTGCTTTACCAGAAACTCCCGTAGGGAATCCTCCATCGCACTTGCAAGGACGCCGATACGCTTGGCGTTCAGGGTAGTTGGATTCACCGTGATCGCTTCATCAGCCTTGTGCTTTATCAGGCTATAGGTTTCATTGCCCATGGGCGAGTCAGGATAGCCGATGAGCGATTTTCGCTCCTCTTTCCACGCCAGACCAGCGAGAAAATCGATTTTGCCATCCAAAAGCATCTGATACAGATCGCCGAAATCGCCATAGACGTATTCGTACCGCCAACCTGTGTATTCAGAAAGCTTCTGATAATACTCGTATGCATAGCCGTTTTTGACGGAGCCAGGCTGCGCCCCTTCCTGAAAAACTTCGTTTTCATAGTAGCCGACCCGTACAGGCTCGTTCTCCTTTCCATCAGAGGCAATGGAGAACTGGCACCCCAAAATGGTCAGCACTATTAGGCAAAACCGCATCACGCAGCGAACTATGGGCATCCTATTGTTCATTTGGGCATCGTTTTATTGAAAAGCCTTTTTATTATTTCTCATCCTAATTCCAAAAATCAGTTTAATAACTAACGTCACATCCAATTCGTAGAATATTCATAATCTAATTGCCAAATTGGATTTTTCTAATTTTTTAGCCCGAAATCCTTTTTCATAGCCAGATATCTCTGAAAAAAGTGGCAAGATTTTCTTGCCATATTACAAACAAAGTGGCAAGATTTTCTTGCCATATTACAAAAAAAGTGGCAAGATTTTATTGCCACTTTTTCAAGGTGCGATATCTGATACGACGTGCGCTGTCTAACTACATAATTGATTCGTCGTTAATGATACGCCTGTAGATAGCCTCGTCGCCAGCACCAAAGCAGCAGAACACGACACGCTGGAGCGACACGGGGGAAAACGCCTGGACAGTTTTTAAGGCAATCCGCGCGGCCTCTTCCTTGGGGTAGCCATAGACACCTGTCGAGATGCAGGGGAATGCAATGCTCGTGCATCTCATCTCCTCGGCGCGTCGGAGGCTGTTTTCATAGCATGCTGCCAGCAGTTCAGGCTCGCCGTGTTTCCCGTCGCGATAGACTGGCCCAGGCGTATGGATGACGTACTTGCAAGGCAAGCGGCCCGCCTTGGTCAGATATGCCTGCCCTGTGTATCCCCTGTGTTCAGGCAGCCTCTCCACGAGTTTCAGGCATTCCTCGAAAAGCTCCTTGCCGGCAGCGCGATGGATTGCTCCATCCACACCGCCTCCACCCAGCAATCCGCAGTTGGCAGCGTTCACAATGGCATCCACCTCAAGCGTGGTGATGTCGCCTGTCATAACTTCAATCTTCATGCCTGCCTCCATAAATATGCTATCGAGTGTAGCTTAAGGTTCCTCTTCCACGAACAAGGCCTCTCCTGTGGATGAAACGACCAGCACAGCCTCCTGCTGGAATCGCTCGCGGTATTGTCTGGCGATGGAAACCACCTTGGCTTTTGCATCGGGTGGAGCAACGATGAGAAGCACACGGGAGTTCTCTCGCATCGTGGTCTCGCTACTGCCTTTCCAGTAGCCAGTTGCCTCGATGGAGGTGTAGCCATCGGGGAAGAGGGGCGTGACGTGCTCGTCACAGAAGCGACGCCAATCCACCTCGGTCACCTCACCACCCTTGA
>JAFTAC010000381.1 GCA_017458805.1 Victivallales bacterium
CAAGGACCTTCCCGCCAACGAACTTTACCCGAAGGGGCAGCTGTTCCCCTTCGGCTTCTACAGCTTCGGTGGCGGCAACGACAAAGAGCACGCAGGAGCCCTGTCGGAAGAAGAACGCCATGCCGTCCAGGACTATATTACACAGAACGGCAACATCACCCTCATCGGCCCCGCCTACGAGTTGAACGACCTCGTGATTGCGGATGCCAAGCGCAGTAAACTGAAATGCGCCTATACGATGTACTCCCTTGGCAAGCAGCAGTTTCTGGTCGATGGCGTGAATCTTGGCAGCAAGGCGGGCATCGAACAGCTTGGCAAGGAGAAGAAGCAGCCCAACTGGGAGCACATCCGTGCCGAAATCGCCACCATCATCAACGCCGTCGGAAACAACCCCGAAATTGCCGTGTGGAATCTGCAGCCAGAAGAAGTTCGCCCCTGGCGAAAGACGGAACTGGCCATACTCCAGTTCGTCGCCAAGACGGTCAAGGAACTCGACCCGCTGAAGCGCCCTGTCGCGCTTTACCTTCCAAACCACTACGGTGCAGGCACTATGAAGAGCTTTTTCCCGCCGCTTGACATCAGCTGGCGCGGGATGTACGTGAACTATGCAGGCAAGCAGGAGTCCCGCGTCTGGGCGCGCTGGTGCATTGAGCAGCAGTTGGAGGCTATGAAGGAGGTGCCAGGCGCTGTCTGCTGGGCCCTGCCAGAAATGTTTCGGACTCCCAAAGTTCCCGAGGACATGGTGAAAATCCCCGCCTGGGTGCGGCACGACACATATATCGCCCTGGCGGCTGGAGCCAAAGGCGTGCTCATCTTTTCAGCCCGCAAACGGCCCCACTTCACCGAAGCCTGGAAAATCTACATGGATGCCTATCTTGCGGTCTCCAGAGAGCTGAACGGCCCCATGGCTCTGGCGCAAATATACATGTTCGGTGAACGACGCGACGACTTGACGCTTAGTGTGACTGAAGGGCCAGAAAGCCTCCATTTCAACAACCAAAAGACGGAGGCAGACCGTCCATCCCTCTGCATGGCAAACATCGCCTGGAAGAACGCGCGCTATCTCACCATCGTCAACTCCGCCAATGAAGCGGTCACGGCGGTGCTGGACGGCCTTCCCTACGGCAGCGACGTCGGCATTGAAGAGGTTCTTGCGGAAAAGCCCGAGTTCATGGTCGTCCCCGAAGGCAACACGGAACTGGAGTTCAAACCACTTGAGGTGAAAATACTTAAGGTGTATTGCAAAAAATAGCGTATTTATTGCTGGTAACAATGGTCTTGGAGATTGGGCCGCGTAAGCGGCCAGCGCACGGAGTGCGCGACAATGCGTAACCCCACGCAAGCGCCCGCAAGGGCGCGCAGCGTGGGGAAAGCCTCTCTCAAGATTTCAGCGCCCGCAAGGGCGCAACAAAAACCCTGTTTTGCTTATATCAATCACTTTTCATAAATTACATAGGCAACACAAATGAAAAAAGCATTACTTTTAATGGTGCTAACCGCATTTCTCCCCCTCTATGGCCAGCTGGTTCTGTCGCATGGAGGCAAGACGGACTACACGATTGTCTATGATTTGAATATCGAAGACGTAGTTGTGAATCCCGCAGTGGAAGACCTCTCGTTCTTCCTGGAGAAGATCACAGGCACCAAGTTCCCCATTGCTGCCAAGGCCGACGGCCCCAAAATCATGATTGGAGTCACGGCCCCTGGCGACACGCGTGCTTTCCAGCCACGGGAACGCCGCATCCGCAGCGTTGGCAAGGACATTTACATCTACGGCGACTACCGCTATGGCACGGTGGGGTCCATCTACAACTTCCTCACCCAGTTCTGCGGTTGCCGCTGGTACACGGCCACGGGCGACATGCGCATCCCGAGAAATGCGGAACTCACCTTCAAGTCATTCGACTACAGCCATGTGCCCAGCTTCAAGTCCATCGAACACGGCTCCAAGCAGCTAGGCGCAATCGTGAACCCCGACATCCGCGCATGGGTGCGCCGCAACAACTCCTTCCTCATGCCCAAATACCACATTGGCGAGCCAGACGACGCATGGCGCTACATCGGCCCCGTCACCCACACACTCTTCGCCTATTTCCCGCCAATCCGCCGCCGCCCAGGCTCCTTCGGCGATGACGGCGGCTTCCTGGCGGGCCCGCACGTCAGCCTCTCCGACAAGGCATACTTCGCCACCCACCCCGAATACTTCACGATGAATCCGCAGGGCAAGCGCGTTCCCGACCGCCAGCTCTGCTTCACCAATCCCGAGGTGCGCAGGATTCTGCTGGAGAATGTCAATAAGGCCATCCGCTACGAAAAGTACGACGCCAACCAATATGCAGTGCTGGACTTCACGCAGAATGACCGCCACGGCGGCTTCTGCCATTGCCCCAACTGCCTCGCCCTCACCAAGAAATACGCCACGCCTGGCGGCGCATACTTCGACTTCCTCGTCGAGATGGGCAACCACTTTATGAAGCTCTACCCGAAGCTCACCTTCCGCTTCTTCGCCTACCAGGAGGACATGACAGGCATCCCGCCAAAGGGCATTACCTTCCCCGACAACATGTCCGTCATCCTCGCCCCGCTCCAGCAGGACTTCTCCAAGCCCTTCTCAGACAAGTATAACGTGCGTTTCCTGAACCAGATGCGTGACTGGGGCAAGCTCTGCAAGGAGGTCTGGCTGTGGAACTACCCGACGCTCTACCCCCACGGCATGATGATCTACTCCCTCTTCCCTGGCATCTACCGCAACACGGAAAACATGAAGCTTGCATACGATGCAGGCGTGAGATACATCATTGCGGAGCAAGGCGGCAGCGTTGTGCATGGCTGCTCCTTCAAGGAGCTGAATGTCTATCTGCAGTGCCTTCTCGCAGAGGATGTTAATACAGACGTCAATGCCGCCATCAAGGAGTTCTGCGATGCATGCTACGGAGCAGCCTCGCAGGACATGCAGGCCTACCTGAAACAAGCTGACGAAGAGTGCCGCAAAGATCCAGGCTACTTCCGCTACTTCTACGACCCGCGCGTCATGCGCGGCGTCCACTCGCCGCAGAACCTTGGACGCTGGCAGCAGGCCTTCAACAAGATGGAGGCCCTTGTGAAGAACGACGAACGCGCCCTCTTCAACGTACGCCGCGCCCGCATCAACCTTGACGCCGTCACGGTGCTGACCTACCCGCGCTTTGCCGAAGGCAACCCTGAGCTGGCCAAAACCGAGACGCTGGAAGCCGTCTATAAGCGCTACTGCACATACGTCAGGCAGGATGCTGCCGTCCAATATAAGAATGTGTCGCAAAAGGGGCTGATGGATGGGCACGTCAACAGTTTCATCCACAACGGCCCGCGCATGGCATACGAATACTACAAGCGCAAGCACACCTTCCCCAAGGAGCTCATCGACAAGTATGGCGAGGCGAATCTCATCAACGTGATGCCCTGCCAGGTGCGCCGCCAGCCCGCCTATTGGGGCGACGAGACGGAGACGGGCTTCGCCGTCCAGGTTCGCTACACGGAGGATAAGATCGGCATCCAGGACATCTCCCTCACCACCAAGGACGGCCTGCCCTGGAACGCCACAACCTTCATCCCCTTTGAAAAACCGCTCTTCAGCCCGAAGAACATGGAGCTTTTCAAGTCGAATCCCGGCTACCACTGCTACTATGCGGGCAGCGGCAAGCTATCCGTCCGTGGCGACATGACGCTGCAGACCTTCCCAAACCGCAAGGCCTGCTTCTTCATCGGCGAGTTCTTCGATGAAAAGACCCCCGACCAGGAGTACGACTTCTACATCTCCCTGAAGGACAACGGCGACGGCAAGACCATGCTCGTCGATCGCGTCGTCCTCGCCAAGAAGAAATAGCAAAAATGCAGAATGTGCACTCCAGAAACGCGGCTGCACTTTCCTGACCTTTCACTCCATCACATAGACGTGGACACCATAAGGAGTGAATGAATCCTCGAATGCGGTGTCTTTCACGGTCAATTCACGTTTTTCAAAGTACTCCCGCACACTTTTAACGCCAGGGAGTTCAAAACGCGCCTTGACTTTCTCGTATGCGGAATTGCACGTGATGAGATACATCTTGCCATCGTGTTTTTTCAGCAAGGTGTTCAGGGAAGCGAAGCCCAGGCCGTCCTGCTGGGGGCCATCCAGCACAACCGCCGTCTGTGTCTGTTCGACAGGCGGCGTGCAGTACATGTCGTATAGCGCACGGAACTCCAAGGTGACCGTGGACAGGTTCTTCCACTGCTCGTCGGAATAGCCGCGAGCAGCGTTCTTCGTGCCACGATAGCCCGCATAGCGGTACCAGAACACCCCGTGCGAGCCGTGTATGACAGCCAGGTAGCTCATCGCCCGCAACTCCTGCGGTGTCGGCAGAGCATACCAGCTGCGCTTCGACGGCGCATAGTAGAAATACTGGATCAGCGGCCAGATGGGACGTGGTGCAGAGCCGTTCATCTGCCAGTCCCGCTTAATCTGCGTCATGTCGCGGATAACCTGGGGCACCATCGTCGCCCTGGATGGAGCCGTCCCTGGCAAATAGTCGCGGATGGGGTAGATTTCAGGCTGGATGGTGTCGGAGGCCAGCACGTAGTCCGTGTAGCTGCTGTGCTCCCTCAGGGAACCTGAAGTGTACCCCAGCCCCATGTTGTCCGCCTGGGTCGTCAGGCGCGTGTCATCCACGGCACGAATGGCCTTGTGCTTTGCAAGAAGATCGGCTGGCTTGATGAAGGCAGATGTGTCGTCGCCGATATCCCATGCAAGTATTCTGTCCGCCTCCAGTTGCTTTGCAACGCCCGTTGCAACGCGCACCGCATCGGTGTCGTTCGGCACCAGTGTCGGCGACATGGAGATGAACATGTTGTGCCTACGGGCCGCAGCCACAAACTCCTCTGCGTCCTTGGAATCCATATTGTAGGTGCTCCAGTGGCGGGCGAAGTTCAGCCCTGCGGCAGAGGCTTCTTCAAACGCGCGGTCATAGTTGTTGCCGTTGCGCCCCTGCTTGACAAGGCAGGCGATGCCAAGCAAGAAAAAGGGTTTGCCATCCAACAAGGGCATCCCGTCTTCACGGACAGTCATCACGTTCTCCTTGCGTGACTTGCCGATATAGAAGACGCCTTTTTCCGTCACGTTCTCGCCGCTCTTGTCCTTCAGCGTCACAGCAACGACATGCAGCCCGTCGCCGAATCTACCCTGCGGGGAAAGCGTCAGCTGTCCGTTGGCGAACTTGGCCCGCGCCGACACCTCCTGTCCATCCAATTCGACGGAAAAACCATTCCAGTCCACGGCCTTGTCTTTCAAGACCTTGAAAACAAATGGAACCGTCCCGTCCTCCGTGGGGGACTTTGAAAGCAGGGTCAGCGCGTGTGGAAGGGCGCAGGGAGCCTCAAGGTCCTGAATCTGTTCATCGGTCCCGACAGTGAAAACCAGCCTGTTCAGCACGCCCCATTCACCTTCCAGAAAGTCGGGTGTGTCGAAACCGAACTGTACTTCCACCTTGACCGCGCCTTTTGGGATGCTTCCGCGATAAAGGCACCAGCCTGGCTTGTCAAGTGGATGGCCGAAGTCGGGGACATAGTAGAACGCCGCCAGCCGCTCCCCAGCCGCATCGTACCAGAGGATGCGGTTCTGGTAGCTGTCGCCAAACCCTTTGGGCGCCATTCCCTTCTTGTTGCTCCCGAGCTTAAGCGTCAGCTGGAAAGCCCGTGCATCTGCTGGCAGGGGCAATGACTGGCTCTTAAGCTCGAAAGCCGTGTCAAAAAGCCGACCAGGTATCGGAGCCTGCTTCTCATTGCGCCCCATCACCAGCCCCTTTTCCCCATAGACCACGTTGGAAAAGGGCATGAATATACGAATCTCCTGCCAGTAGTTGCCTTTCGGCGACGTGAAATCGTCGTCAATCAGCGTCTCCGCAGAATAAGCAAAACCAGATAAAATGGCCAACAGTGCAAATACAAGTGTTTTCATCGCTTTCATACTTAATTAACGCTTCCATCGTTTCCATCGCTAATATCGCCTATATCTGGCTGTTTTCAACTTGACATTTCGTTTTTTTAGTATTATACTTGATGCCAACAGTAATAATCATTAGCAATTTCTAATTTCTAATTTCTAATTGCTAATTGCACCTTGGAGACAACGCCATGCTTATCACAACCTTCAACGTCCGCACACCCTGCGACAAGGAGCCACCGATTGATTGGACCAGCAGGTTCCCACGTATCAAACAGCTTCTTGCCAAGCACGCCCTGCCCCTCCTCGGGCTCCAGGAATCGCGCATCGAACAGCTCACAGACCTCTGCGCCGACGGCCAATACGCCTTCATCGGCGTTGGGCGCCAAAGCCCGGGCGAGCGGGGCGACGGTGAATACAGCGCCATCCTCTACGACAAGAGTGTCTTCAGCGTCGCCGAAAACGGTACCTTCTGGCTGTCGGAGACACCCGAGGTCCCAGGTTCCAAGTCATGGGAGACCTCCTACGCCCGCATCTGCACCTGGGGACGCTTCACGGAACTGGCGTCAGGACGCGTCTTCTACCACTTCAACACCCACCTGGACCACCGCAGCCCACTGGCGCAGAAAAACGGGTTGCTGCTGATATTGGACCGTATGGAACAGGCTGTCCAAAGCGGAATCCCCTGCTTCCTCACGGGCGACTTCAACATCTTCCCCGACAACGAGGCCATCGCAGTCGCAAAGCAGAAACTCAACTACGCAAACGACGTTTCCGCCACGCCCGTCGTCGGTCCAGCCTACACCTACCACGGCTACAAGCCGCTTGATTCACCCCATAAGGGCCCCATCGACTACATCTTCATGACGCGTGACGTCAAGGTCAAGTCCGTCCGCGTCCTGGATGACCTCTTCGACGGGCAGCCCCCCTCCGACCATTTCCCCGTCACCGCCGAAGTGGAGTTCTAAAATGGACAAATCCAAGCAGGAGACAGTCGTCTTTGAGCAGAAGGGCTGCGTGAAATACTGGAAGGATGGGCAGCTCGTCGATATGCCGCTGGGCTGGGAGCTCATCCCTTCGGGTGACCCTGCGCTGACGCGCCGCCTCAAGGCGACCGCCCCCGACTACTGGGTGGTGAAGCGCAAGGTCGGAAACAGGTTCTATGGCGTGGGGCTATGCGTCCCCGTCGGCCTGGCCGCCTCCCTTGCCGAACAGTTGAAGGCCGAACGCGAGACACCTGAATACCAGCGCAAGCTGGAGGCGGGACGCAAGCGCCGTGAGAAGGAGCAGGAACAATACAAGCAGGATTTCGAAGCCGCTGTCCTGCAATTCCTCGACTTCCACGAGCGCTGGCACGACCTGGCTGTCAAGTTCGCCAAAGCGGTCACCGAGTACACAACGCCAGTCGGCAGCGGCACCGTTGCACGGACAGAGACCATCCCCATCGAGGACCGCGCACGCGCCGCCGTCATCGCATGGATGCGCCACAACACCACCAACTACGACCATCGCTACATCCCGCGCACTGCGGGCAAACGTCGTGAAGTCCGCCGTGAGCTGGCACAGGAGTCCTTCGTCCTCCTCAAGGACTACCGTCGCGGCAACGACGTCCCCCCAACCTGCCCCCTCCAGAAGGCTCTCGCACGGATTAGTGGTTAGTGGCTAGTGGTTAGGGGTTAGTGGCTAGTGGTTAGTGGTTAGTGGTTAGTGGTTAGTGGTTAGTGGTTAGTGGTTAGAGTGAACTGTTTTTTATGACAACTTCTGTAACTTAACCTCCTTGAATGTGTAATCAATGGTGTCAAGGAGATACATAAGTTCTTAAAACGAGTGCCTGTGGTGAGCGACAATCGCAACCAAAACGAAAACAACAACAATGATGACAGAAACAGCAATGAATGAGAATACCAATATAGTACGTTTAGACACAATCCAAAAGCTTTCCCAAACGCTTCAAGCATTGGAAGCGGGCGAAGAACTTTCATACTATATAGCTGGACATGGCTTCCAAAGTCGCTACTTTAGCTTCTGTTGGCAGGATGCCATTCTGTCGATTGACATCCAATTGCCATACGGTTTGCTTTTGTCAAATACAGAGACGCAAACAAATTACGAATTATCGCTAGGGGTGGCGCTTCGCATGGCGATACTTCTTCTTACTGCAGAGAATCTGGGCGAGGCCCGCCTTGAGGTTTTCTGTGACGAGTCAGGGGTGAGCTATTCGATTTACGATGGAGCAGGAAAAGTGGTGGATTCAGGCAACGATTGGACGCCCATTGTAAAACGCCTGGAACAGGCTTGCGCCGAAAACAATGAATCTATTACTGTTGTCTGGCCTTGATGTTATGGTGCTTTCCATTTGCGCCATTAACTTAAGCGATTGTCAAAAGCCTCGCATGGAGTGGGTTCTGAGCAGTTACACATAGGGGTGATAAAAATGAGTGAATCTTTTATAAACAGTATTCCTGCTCAAAAGCCGAATATTTCCTTCAATTCAATATCCAATGTGCCAGCGGGGACAAACGCAATCGGAACGCAACCGCAAAAGCCCGAGCCCCTTCCGAAGCCCAACGTGGAGAACGCAGTCGAGAAGTCCTTACTCGCCCAACTGGATGTGCTGTTGTTGCACGCGGCTAAAAACGCAACTACGATGGTCAAGATTGAAACTGTCAAGCAAGTGCTTGATTCTATTGATCTTGACGATGACACCAAGGAAGACATCATAGAGCTTGCTGAAACAATCAGCAGTAATCTTGATTCTCTGGGTGATTATACAGGTCGGGACCTTGCAGATGTTTTCAAGCCTGTAGATGGAAAGATTCAATGGAACCGTGACATGTTTGTTGGCATTTATATGAATGAATTGACGGATGCCTGTGCACAGTATTCCGAAAAATTGCAAGACATCATTAACACTCACCACGGTGCCCAAGGACTCAACATCCTTGAAGAGGCGATGCTCCAATGCGATCGCCGTGCCAGCGAACTGACCACTCTTGCGATGCAGTTTGCAGAGATGTCGCTTGTGGAAAAGGACAGTCCTGCTGTGAAGATGAAACTGGATATGACGCTCCTCGAAATGCTCCCCGAGCAGGCTCTTAAAATGCATGGCAATGCCGAGGCGATAGAAAAGATGCGTGAGAACGTCGCGCCTCTGGCAAAACGCCTGGATAACCTCTCAAAACGGCCTGACACTCCTGTGTCGATGCAGGAACTTAGCATGATAAGACTTGAAATGGAAACAATGGCCGAGGCTCTTGAACTGGCTATGAAGGAGGGATTCCCCTCGGGCCAGAACGGACGTTTGCTTGTGGACAATTCACTCTTCAGCGAGGCAAAGAAAATCCTAGACGGTGTTAGCCCCAAGTTCGAGAATCTGCGCACGCAGGTCGCCCAGACCTCGCTCAAGCGGGTTGTGTCGCATTGCTTCAAGCCCATCCCGGCTAAAGTGCCAATCTCAAAGAAAATACATCCCGTTCTGAAGATAATCGCTCCCGCAATGCTTGGGGCATATAACTTGTATAACAAGCTGAAGGAGACTGCCGAACGTTTCGCCGAGGAGCCGACCGATGAGGCTTTAAATAAGCTTAACGAGGTCAATGCCGAGTACCAAAAATACTGCAGTAAAAAAGTACGAGACATCCAGAATGAACTTACGTTTCTTGTGGAAGACCTTGCGTCTGCCATTGACATGACTGAAGACTTGAAGAAAAAGATTATGGAATCCAGCGACCCTGACAAGGCGGCGATTACTCCAGCGCAACTCAAGGACATGGAAAATGAACTGGAACCTTTCATAAGAAAACACGAAAGTTCCAAATATCGTGACCAAGGAAAGAGTTCCCCCGCAATTCAACTATTGAACCTTTTTGCAAACTCAAACACCATCAACTCGCAAATCTGCCATTTGATTGGAATGAAGCACGCATTGGACAACCTGGCAACGGGAAAGATTGTGACATCCGACTGTGTGCGTCTGGCATTTAACGGTAAGATGTCCATTCCTTCACTGGTTGAGGCCAGAATCCATGGCATGAGAGATGAGGATGTGGACCCCAAGAGGGATGACATCAACCTTCTTAGCAGCAATAGCCTTGGACATGGAAATGCCAACACCGTGTTTGAACTCAAATACAATGATAATTCCACATTCGTGTTCAAGCCAGAAGTTCCTGGACGCATGGTACTTAATATTCTGTCCTTGGGACGAACAGGCTATGCAGACCAGATACAGATGGCCCAGATCAACCTATGTGTCCAGAAAACTGCCGATGCCCTCGGATTAAATGACGTGATGGTCAAGAGCACCATCGGTTCACACAATGGCGATTATGGTATCTTTATGGAGAAAGCGCCAGGCATATCAGGCGCTACTTTCATCCGCAAGAACGAAGATGCCCCCCTCGACGGCCTATCCATAGAAGATGTCCAAGAACTGCCTGAGGCAGACTACAACAAAGTTATTGGGCGTTTGAAGAACAAGCTTAATCGCATGGAATGGTTTGACATCATCACAGGACAAGGCGATCGGCATCACAACAACTACTTCATCCATATTTCAAAAGACCTGAATGTCACTGTCAAGGCCATTGACAATGATATGAGTTTTTCCAGCAATCGCATTGGCATGAGTACATTTAAACTGTTGGCGGAAGACATACCCTACTTTTACGACAAAATATCCACTGTCCAAAAGAAGTTCTTTCCCCAGATGGAGCCTCCTGTCACACTGTTGCCAGACCCAGGAGTAACAGTGGCAAAAGATACTATCATTGTCGATTTCACCAAAATCAAGTCTCCAGAGCTGTTTTTCTGCCTGACAAAGTCTGTCGGCTTCCAGCCAGTTGCCCTTCCTAATGTCATTGACAAGGAACTCTTCAATAAACTGATGGAGCTGCAATCTGGCGAAAAGCGGGAAGCTTTCATTGCGGAACTAAAGGCTCGCCTCACGCAGGAGGCCGTAGATGCAACCGTCAAACGCCTGGACGAGGCGATTGACCACGCCAAATCGCTGGAGGCAAAAGGCAGGGTGTTAAAAGCTGAAGATTTCGAGGATCCTGAAATCCAGAAGCAAATCGCCATCAACGGCAAGGCCCTTAAGCTGCCCGCGCGCAACAATAATGCCCCACTTGACAATAAAGTAGTAAAAGAAGCAGAATCACTTTACCAAAACTACTATTGCGACGTATTCCATCGGGACCTGGCCAAGCACATAACCCCCCAACCACCCCAAAACGACGTGGAGTAGAGGAGTTGAGGATTGGTGGGTTTTGCGATGAAAGGTCGGTTGTGGAAGGCTGCATTCTTGAGTTCGCTGCCTGTTCTGATGGGTTACACGACGATGGGGATGGCGGCTGGTATCCTGCTTGCGCGGAACGGCGGCATTTCCTGCGCACCGCTGTAGGGACTGCTCACCAGCTCCACCAGCATTTCTGGCGCGCTTCAGTTCATTTTGGTGGACTGGGCACGGAACCAGACTGCGTTGATGACGGTTGCGTTGCTGACTTTCTGCCTCAACATCCGCTATGCAATGTACGGTCTCTCCCTGCTGGAAAGGTTCCATGGCATCGGTTTCTGGAAAAAACTCTACCTCATCTGCACGCTTACAGACGAGACCTACGCGCTAGAGGTGGAAAACAAGTATCCCGCAGGTGAAAGTTCTCTTTCCTACTGCCTCCTCGTGGCCGCTTTGGATCATCTCTACTGGGTGGCGGGCGTCACTGCCGGCAC
>JAFTAC010000382.1 GCA_017458805.1 Victivallales bacterium
ATTGCAAACCTCTAACCCCCTAGCTACTATGTCCACACGTCCTTCATTTGCATCATTGCCGAAGCCGATTGTCACCTGCATTCTCTTCAACCCCACGCCTGAGGAGACCATCGCCATGATACGCAGCGCGGAGCTGGAGGGGGCTGCGGCCTTCTGCATTGATGTGCGCAAACTCCGCCCCGAATACCGCAACGAGGAGGCCTTCAAGCGCATCATCGCCGCCTCGCAGAAGCCCTTCATGTTCTGCTACTATCGTGCATCTGCGGAAACCGCCACTGCTGAGGATACCGACGAAGCGCGCCAGCTGGTGCTGGAGCAGGCCATCAACGCAGGGGCTTCCATCATCGATGTGATGGGCGACCTCTACGACCCATCGCCTTTTGAACTGACACGGAACCCAGAGGCCATTGAAAAGCAGATGAAGCTCATTGAACACTTCCATTCCCTTGGGGCAGAGGTGGTCATGTCGTCGCACATGCCGCAGCACCGTACGCCAGAGGAGATATTGGAGCATCTGCGCGAACAGGAGAGGCGCGGAGCCGACATGGTTAAAATCGTCTCGGGCGTCAACAGCGAGGAAGAGCTGCTGGATGCCTTCCGCGCCTCCATGCTTTTGAAGCGGGAGATGCATACGCCCTACATCCATTTGAGTAACGGAAGCTATGCATCGCTTCACCGCTATATTGGCCCAGTGCTGGGCGGCTGCCTCGCATTCTGCCAGCCACGGTACGACATCTACCACCAAAACGCCACACAGCCACTCGTCAAGTCGCTGAAATCCGTGCTGGACAACATTGTCTGGCGGCTGCCATGAACATCACCTGGCTGACCATCAACTCATCCTACTCGCACTCTTCGCTGGCGTTGCCGCTCATCCATCAGGCGGCACGCCAGGTGCAGGACTGCGCTTGGACCCATGTGTCGGCCACCATCAAAGACGATGTGTCGGATATTTGCATACGGATAGCGCAAAACTCACCTGATGTCCTCTGCGCTCCAGCCTACCTTTTCAACAGGGATGTGCTGCTGGATGTGCTGTGCCGTATGAAGGTGCTGCTGCCTGACTGCAAGGTGGTTGTAGGCGGCCCTGAATGCCTGGGGCAGGGGGCTGCGGCCATTCTGCGTGACTGCGACGCCATCGACTATGTCTGCCAGGGCGACGGCGAAAGCGGCATGCCTCCCCTGCTGGATGCTCTTGCTCATGGTGACTCTGTGCAGACACTCCCCCAGATTGTTACCCGTGCGGCTGGCAGCGTTAATCCGCCAGCTACCTGCTTTGATTTTCCAAAAGGCATCTTCCCCTGCATGGACGAGTTTTTCGATGTCAGCAGACCGTTTGTGCAGGTGGAGACCTCGCGCGGATGCCCGAACAGCTGCATCTTCTGCACCAGCGCGAACTCGCATGTGCGCTACAAGTCGCTGGATGATGTCCGCGCGGAGCTGAATATGCTGCGGTCAAAAGGCGTGCGCGAAATCCGCCTTCTGGACCGTACCTTCAATATGCCGCCCCATAGGGCGACGGCCCTGCTCAAGATGTTTCGTGAAGAGTTCGCCGACATTCATTTCCACATCGAAATCCATCCCGCCTTCCTGACGGACGATATTCGCAAGGAACTGCTCCTTGCAAAACCAGGGCAGCTTCACTTGGAGGCAGGCATTCAGACGCTTCAACGCAACGTGCTTCAGACAATCGGACGTTGTGATTCTCCACAGCGTGCTTTGGATGGGCTCTCGTTTCTCTGTTCAATACCGCAGCTCGCCGTTCACGCAGACTTGCTTTCAGGCTGCCCGCAACAGAGTTATGACAGCCTGCTGGAGGATTTGCACTGCCTGATGCAGGTCGGTCCTGCGGAGATTCAGATGGAGGTGCTTAAGGTGCTCTATGGCACACGCCTTCAGCAGGATGAGGAACAGTTGAAAATACGCCACTCCCCAAAACCGCCGTATGACGTGATGTGTACGCCGACCATGTCCCTGAAGGATATCCAGCGTTCGAAGCTGCTGTCGCGCATGGTGGATGTCTTCTACAACTGCGACGCCCTCCAGAAGGCGTTTCGTTTGGCGGCTGTGGATAGTGCCTTTCTGGCGGGGTTTCTTGCGCACATTGAATCGCAGGGCTTTACCATGGGGGCCGCGCCCCAGCTCAAACGGCGCTTCCTTTGGCTAGCGGAATACTGCAAGGAGAACGAAAAGGTGCAGGATGAACTGGCGGCAAGTTGGCTCAAGGAGGCCTTCACCCCAGGCGAAGGCCCGTCAAAAGGCGCGTGCTTTGTCTCCGAGCTGCCGCCAGATGCTTTTCTGCTTGAGGGGGATGCTACCGTGGCCACCCGCCAGGGCAGCCACATCGTCCGCTACAAGTCATTCTATTTCATCTATAACCGCTCACTTGCACCCAACAAGGCCGTTGCGATGCATAAGTTGGCCTAAAGCTCTTCGTCGATTACGATAATGCCGCATGGCGGGATGTTGGTGGGTTTGCCATACGGGTCGCTGCTCTGGACGAGGCCGTCTTTCACGCAGAGACCTCCGCGCGGGAAGGTGGTTTTTGCCGTCAGCTTTGCCCCCTCTTCCAGGTGGATAGTGGGTTTGCGGTAGGTGAAGACCCTTGAGTAAACACCGATGCGCTGCCGTCCCTTGGCATCCCATTGGCGGTACATTGACACCTCGTTGTCGGTGGGGGAGTTTGAACCGAACGCACCAATCGTCTTGGTGGCGTTGTCCAACGGCCTCTCTCCCAAGGCACAGCGAATCTTCTTGGCGCAAGCCTTCCAGAATACGGGCGGTATCGTGGCCGCTGGCGGCAGGTCTGCGTATGGATTCCACTGTGCGGGAGCTGTATTGAAGGGGGTGTTTCCAGCAACAGGTTCAAGCTTCGTCACCTCGTTGGGCAGAGTGGAGTTCAAAATGGCGCAGGAGAGCGTCCATCCCGTTTCAAGCGGTATCTGCACAATGGCAGCACCTGCTGGGAGATCGCGCAGATCCCCAAGCAGCACAACTAGCTGCTTTTTGGCGAGAATCCGCTGCTTCAAGCTGTCATTGAGCAGATGGAAGTTCGGGACAATCAGAGGAGTGTCAATAGCTTCCAGCTCATCTGGAGTTGCGACAGTCGAGATATCAAGGCAGCCAAGCTCCTCCAGGCGAGCAATCTGGTAGCACTCCTCGGTCGTGCCCTTGCGCCTGTATTCGGCGCGCAAGGCTTCATAGACGGTCGGGTCATGCAGCCAGACCAGCTCGCCAGAACGGGTGGGCGTAAAGGAAGTCGAGGCATCGAAAAGGTTCGACAGCCACTCCCATTCACCAGCGGTGATGTAGTCCCCCAGGCAAACCAGGAAGGCTTCCGCCGTCCGATGGAGCTTGCCGCCCTTCTGGATATGGCGTGTGGCGAGGTAATGGAAGTCGCGCTCGAACATAGGCTTGAAATGGTCGAGGGCGTCGTAGCTCTCCACAGCGTCCTTGATGGAGGGCATCATGCAGATTTTGACGCCTGGCATGCTGGTGGCCATCTCCTGCATCACCGCAGCGAACTCGGTCATATAGTCGCGCCAGCCGCGTGTCAGGGAGAAGCCGATGGAGGTGGTCTCCATCACGATCATATCGACACCGATGCGGGCGATGTCGCGGTAGTCCATTCCCAGGTAGTAGAGGCACCCGAAGAGGCATTTGGTGTCGGGGGAGTTGATGATGGCGATGCGTCCGCTGGCGTGGAGGGCATCGACGGTTTTTTTCCAGAAGGAGGTCCAGCGGCTGTTGATGAAGTCAATCCACTCGTCGCGCAGGTTCTCCCAAATCCAGCGCATCCTTTCCCTGCCCTGCTCAGGAGTCGCCAGGTCGCCTTGATACTCTGCAGGAAGGCGTTCTGCACCGAGCCATTCGCGGAACTGTGCCACGAAGGAGTTGCCGAAATAGTTGTGGAAAATCGTCCAGCCAGGGCCGCAGTTGTCGGGGCCGTGCCATCCGTCAAAACCATAGTACTCTTGGACTTCCATCAGCTTGCGGACGAAAAGGTCCTCCAGCAGAGTGCCATCGTTCAAACGTGCCATCAGGTTGACTGATCCATTGTTCCAGCCCGTCAGGCATTCGGTGTGTTCCGAGGCCCATTCCTTGTGGAACTTGTTGCCGAGGTAATAGCAGAAGAAGGAGAAGACCACCTTGCAGCCACGCTCGTGAAGGAGGGCTATCAGACGCTTGAACTGCTCGCTGTCCCATGCCTGGCGGTTGCGGAGCCCGTTGCCATCGTGCCCCATGCGTGCGCAGATGTCCACAGGGAAAACGTGCGGTGTCGTCCAGTTCTCGTGCTGAAGCACGAAATCAACGGCGTTGATCAGAAAGGTAAACCCCTGGGGCTTCGTCTTCAGGCGTGAGAAATACTCCTCCACACCCAAATCGGGGGAAGCATTGTCAAACGCCAGTAATTCTGTCCAAATCCAAATGTCCATTTAGATCTCCTTTTTTACAAACAGGAATCTCGGTCCTCTAGGTCCTCTAAGTCCTCTAAGTCCTCTAAGTCCTCTAGGGCTTAGGTTCTCTAGGTCCTCTATGTCCTCTAGGGCTTAGGTTCTCTAGGTCCTCTATGTCCTCTAGGGCTTAGGTCCTCTAGGATAGGTCTTCTAGGTCTAGGTCCTCTAGGTCCTCTAAGTCCTCTAGGGCTTAGGTTCTCTAGGGTAGGTCTTCTAGGCAACTAACGTGAATTATACCTCCATAATATGCTGATTCTAAAACAAATTACAAGTTGCCTAATGACTAAAACCCTTGACGGCGAAGATGTGCTGATAAGTCGATTTTCTCTGTAACCATTTGCAGATTAAAAAGTTAATACTTCTAAGCTTCTTCTCTGGCAATGCAATATTATGCCAAATATTTGCATTATCATACTATTGAAAAGAATGATGTACCCATTATAATATTATAAAAGCAAATGGGTCACATCCGTCCCATCCGTCCCA
>JAFTAC010000383.1 GCA_017458805.1 Victivallales bacterium
AGTGCTCGCGTTGCGCGCACCCGAAGAGGCAGGTGCGCGCAACGCGCGCACTTGGCTTTTTCAGGGCAAATGCTTGCCGCTTCTGCAAGACCACAAGCACAAATGAAAAATAAGGAGACAAAATGTTCAGTGATTTTTTTGAAGTTCCGAAACGTGTATTCAAGAGTGGCGAGCCCATCGAGGTTAGCCTGAAGGCGCGCTATTTCCAGATGGCCCCCAGCTACTTGCAAAAGAGTGGCCCGCTTTACATCGAATGGATGCCAGATGATTCCGTGAAGATGAGCGGCGACATTACTCTGCGCCAGAACGGCGACATCACGGGCTGGGAGCGCATCGAGCTTTCTGCTGACGATTCGGACACCATCCGCTTCACGCTTCCACCACTGCTGGAAGGGCCAGTTGTCTGTAAGCTGTTCCACAAGTTCGATGAACAGAAACCCGCGAAACTAATCTGCATGTTCTATCTCTACGTGCTGGATGAGGATCTGTACGCGCTGCGTCCCTACAAGGGCGACTGCCATGTCCACACCAGTTATTCGGTCTGCGGCGACCGTCTGGAAGACCCGCACTACGTGGTTGCCGTCGGGCGCCAGAAGGGACTTGACTTTATGGCGGTCACTGACCACTGCCAGATTGAAGGCTCAGAGAGCGTTCTGGATTTCCCTGCCAAAGTCGGCTCGGACTTCAAGGTTTTCCGCGGCGAGGAGTGCCACATGCTGACCAAGCATGTCGAGAGCCGCTTCTGTGCCAACCCATTCCACCCATGGAACCACATCGTCAACTTTGGCGGACGCGACGGCGTCGCCAAGTACATGAACGACCACTACGACGAATATCTTGCCACTATCCATGCTGCTGCTGACAAGATGGACCAGTCGTTGTCACTGAACATGCGCCTCGCCATGGCCGCCTCCGACTGGATATTCGACAAAATCCACGAATACGGTGGCGTCGCAGTCTTTGCGCACCCCTTCTGGCACGCTGGCGGCAAGCTGAACCTCCCGACGCCTGTTCGCGAGTACATCCTCAAGCAGGCCAAGTTCGACGTGATGGAACTGCCTGGCCTTGCGGGAGTTGCAAGCCGTGCGCTGGACGAGGACAACGTGCTTTGCACAGCCTGGTGGCAGGAAGCCTGCATCAAGGCGGGACGCACTCTCCCCATCATCGCCGACACCGACACGCACCACTCGCGCGACCTGCTCGGCATGAACTTCTCCATCGTTTTTAGCAAGGACGATAGCTTCGATGCCATTGCCGCTGCCTTCAAGGGTGGCAACGCTGTTGGCGTGTCGTGGCGCGATGGAAAGGATTTGTCCCCACGCATCTGGGGCAGCTATAGGCTGGTGCGCTATGCGCAGTTCCTTATGCGCGAATACTACCCCGAGCACGACGAGCTTTGCCAGGCAGAGGGCAGCATGATGCTTGCCGCCCTGCGCGGAACTGTTTCCAAAGAGGCCCTTTCTGCCTTCGCCAAGCAGCTCACCCAGAAGTGCTTCGAGAGGTTTTTCTAGTGGTTGCATGGGTGCTCCCGCCGCCCTAAAGGGCGGCGGGAGCACCCACAAGCAATGCGCGCGCTCTGAAGGAGCGCGCTATCAGGACGAGTGGAATCGCCGCGCTGATGCGCGGCATGGGTGGTGGTTTGTTTTTGTGCGCTTCCCTCTGGTGTGCCAAGCTCCCAGGTGTGCTTTCCTCTGGCGTGCAAGCGTCTTCCTGACAGCGCGCTCCTTTAGAGCGCGCTGATTATTAGAGTGCGCTGTCTAAAGGAACGATTTCCACGTGGTCGAGCCAGAATTCGCCTTTGTGCTTCCAGTTCCAGATGGCGAACGAGCAGGGTGTGTCGGGGGTGACATCGTCTTTTGTGGTGATGATGAAGGACTGGGGGTGCCAGGCGGTGGTGCCCGTGATGCGTGTGCGGGGCAGGGCCATCTGCTGCTTGCCGATGACGAGCCAGCCGCCCACGCCGTTTGAGCCAGGCTCCACGTCCTTCAGGCGCAGATAGTAGGAGACGCGGTACTTTTTGTTTGGCTCCATCCCGCTGAACTTCTGCGCGATGTGGTAGGACTCGCCCGTCACGTTGACCACATGGGGGCTTTGCCCGCCAAAGAGAAAGACGTTTTTGTCCATTTCGCAGGATTGTCCTTCAACAAGGGGACCGCCTGGTCTGGAGAAGCACCAGGTGCCAGGCTTCCAGGTGTTTTTGATGGGGCGCATGAAATCGGGGTCCTGGATGAGATTCTTGCTGGACGGCAAAGGCTGTAGAGAGAGGAGGCCGAAGCGCTCAATGTCATGGAAGCTGCGGCCTCCAACTGGGCTCCACTGGTAGTAGATTCCCTTGATGACAGTTTTTTTCAGGCCGCGGTGCCGTGCGAAGTTCACAGGGAAGCCTTCTGGCTTGAACGGGGCAATGGAGGCTTCTGGTATGGAGATGGTAATGGTGAAACCGTCTTCACGCTTTTGCACGTTCACCTCTGCGCCTTCGCAGTTCCAGGATAGCTTTGATTTCTCGTTCAACTGGCAGGCTGCGTCATAGAGGGCACCGTTGGTATTGGCGATGAAGTGGTAGTAGTTTTTGCGGTCACCAGATGGATTCAAGAGCAGTTCAACGCA
Organism: Victivallales bacterium; assembly: GCA_017458805.1. Lineage (GTDB taxonomy): Bacteria > Verrucomicrobiota > Lentisphaeria > Oligosphaerales > Oligosphaeraceae > RGIG3456. The sequence goes on from JAFTAC010000383.1 coordinate 2,608, forward strand.
GGAATCGTCGTAGGTTTCCCGTGCGTCGCGTCCTGTATGGGCAGCTCTGATTTCGTCCATTTTAGGCTCTTCACAATCATAGACGAAGGTGAAATGACCGTTCTGGTGGCTGATGCTGACCTTGGTGGAGACATCAGCCACCTCGCCCTTGTGGGGGCGCAGCCAGACGTTGCCAGGCACGGCCACCTTCCAGTCGTTGATGAGATTCAGGCGGTCATCGAAGCTCTTTCCTGCATCGAGTAGGCGTCCCAGATACTCCTTTTGCATGAATGCGACGCGCTTCTGCGCCTCTGGCTCGGCGGCGGTCTGCTGAAGGGCTTTTTCGAACATGGCACTCCATTCTTTGCGTTTTTCGGCGGAATAGATGTTCTGCCAAACCTCAAAGTCGTTGGGGAGTTTTGTCACGGGGCCAGCGGTGGTATCGACGGTGTTGCCGATGATTTTGTTGCACCAGAGTGCCTCCATGTCGTTGAAGAAAGCCTCCATCAGGGGGGCGGCGCTGCCGTACATGCGGCGGTAGTAGTCTGCCAGCAACTCGTCAACGGAAAGGTCCAGGTTCCAGGAGAGTTTGCCGTAGATGTAGTAGTCGAGGTGGTTGAAGAGCTCGAAGTCGGTCTCGTCTTCGATAAAGGCCCCGCAGAGATAGGGGCGCATATATTGGAAATAGGTACCCATCTGGTGGAACATCGTGGAGGGGATGCCCTTCATGGCAGCCTTTCCCATGTGCTTGCCTGGGTAGGTCCAGACGGAAATGGGATGGCCGAGCTTGTCATGCCATTGCTTGACGATAGCTTTGTCGTCTTCCCATAAGCTGCGTTTTCCCAGCCCCTTGACGGCCACCTGGACGGAGATGTTCGGAGGCAGCTCGATATCAGGCAGCTCTTTCATCACACCGTATGGCATCTGCGTGATGATGCCGTTGATGCCCTCGCGTGTGAGGCGGTTGGCAATGTCGGCTGTGAACTGCCATAGGAATTTATTGATTTGCTTGCAGGCGCTTGGATCCTTCAAATAGGCATAGGTGTGTCCTGAAGGGCCGATTTTGGCGCATTTTTCGCAGGAGCACCAGTAGAGGGAGTCTTGTGGCATGACGCAGTAGTAGTTCTCCTGGGCGGCTGCATACCAGGATTTGATGCCTCGTTCAGAGGCGGGCTTCCCCTGGAAATAGGCCTTGGCGTCCTGGTAGATTTCCTCGACAACGCCGCTGTTGAAGCAAAGCTGCCCTGGATGCTGTTCCGCAGGGTTGTTGTAGCGCTGGCCATCAGGCTTGAGGGCGAAATACTCGGGATGCGAGGCCGCAAAGCGTTCAATCATGTTCACCTGCGCAAGACCATGGGTGTAGGGGATGCTGAACTCGCCAAGGCGTTGCTCAACCTGCCTGATGCTATAGTTGTTCATCCCTTTCACAATCGGGTCTTCCCACCATTTCGCGCGTCCGCTATAGACGCGTCTGAAGGTGTAGTCGGGGGCCTCGGTGATGTCGATTTCAGGCGGCAGCAGAAGTCCAGTTCCAGCAGGCACGAGCGTCCCCATTTCCCCTGGGAAGAAGAAGCGCACGTCGGCGAAGCGTTCCAGAAAATCGATGGCGGCGTTGAGCGTTCCCCGCTTGTAGATTTGGCTGAAGCCGCCTGTCAACGGGGTGTATTTTTCGGAATCCATGCCTGCAAGGTAAATCGCATTGCCCTTTCGCAGGATGTAATAGCCTTCGCGAGGCAGTTTGCTGACGTCAAGTCCCGCTGAACGGGAAAGCTCGCAGTCGCCAAGAACAACGCTGAGACGGCTGCCGCTGGGGGCGTTGACGACTGAAATCTGGCTTCCTGTCACCTTTTCCAGATGCTGTTTCAGCTTGTCCGCGACATACTTGGTCAGCGGTATGCTCTTTTGAACGACAATTTCAACGTTGTCCTCGCGGACAGGCGTGCCGCTGATGCGGATGGTGCGGGAGAAAACCTGCAATTCACACAGGAGAAGCAGGACACACAGCAGACGGGAGAGTCTTTTTTCCATAGTGTTGCCTCCGTTGTTTTGGTGAAACTTATTATGGGGAAAATAAAAAGGAGTTTTGATGAAAAAGCGATTCAAGCAACAATTGTTGCGCCCTAACGGGCGCGAAGTTATGGGGGGCGGCTTCTCCCAATGCTGTGCGCCCTAACGGGCGCTCGCATTGGGCTACGATTGTCGCGCACTTACGTGCGCTGGCCGCTTCGCGGCCTCAGCTCCAATTCCATTTTCGTCATCATTATATGCTGCACGATCTCTATTTTTGTGGAAGAGAGTTGAGGACTTGATCAGCCAGTTTCTCTTCAGAGTATGGCGGCTCAAAACGGCTGAGTTCATCGTTGTCTTCGTTGAAGAGGATGGCGGCTGGCAGAGACTTGATTTTGAAGAAGGCGCGCATCTTCTCGTCAGAGCTGATGATGTGCATGAGCGTGCATTTTCCAGCCAGGCGTTGGCGCAGGGAGTTGGCGAAGGGCACGGAGGTCTCGTCGCCAAACAGATAGAGCTTGGGCAGGTTGCTGGCAGGCGACATCTCCGCATCCTTTGCTACAGGGGCCTGCCTCTGAATGTCAACGTCGTGAAGCTCGTAGCCGCGTTTAGCCGCATTGTGCCTAGCGACAATCTTCTCATGCCAGGTGAAGAAAACACAGGCTAGAATGGCCGCGATGCTGTAGATATAGACACGTGGGTTGTGGAGTATTCTCATAGAAAAATGCCTGTTCTGTGCGCCGTGCTTTAGCACGGCGAAAAAAAACGCCGCACAAAAGTGCGGCGCACGGAACTTGTGAACGCCGCGCTTTATGCGCGGCGATGGGTTATCCAAGGGCGCAGAGCAGAACGCCTGCCGCCACGGCGGAGCCGATGACGCCGGAGACGTTCGGACCCATGGCGTGCATAAGCAGGAAGTTCTGCGGGTCTTCTTCAAGGCCGATCTTGTTGACGACACGCGCCGCCATCGGGACGGCGGAGACGCCTGCGGCGCCAATCATCGGATTGATCTTGCCGCCTGAGAGCTTGCACATCACCTTGCCCATGAGGACGCCACCAGCGGTGCCGACGGCGAAGGCGATGAGGCCCAGGAAGTGGATGCCTAGAGTCTCGAAGTTCAGGAACTTGTCAGCCGACAGCTTTGAGCCGACGGAGAGGCCCAGGAAGATGGTGACGATGTTGATGAGGGCGTTCTGCGCGGTGTCGCTCAGGCGGTCCGTCACCATGCACTCCTTGAAGAGGTTGCCGAGCATCAGCATGCTGATGAGCGGAGCGGCCGAGGGGAGAAGAAGGCAGCAGAGCAGGGTGATTATGATGGGGACGACAATCGTCTCCAGCTTGGTGACCTTTCGGAGCTGGGACATCTTGATTAGGCGCTCCTCCTTG
>JAFTAC010000384.1 GCA_017458805.1 Victivallales bacterium
ACGCGGGAAATGGCACTGTAAAATCATTTGTTTTATCGAACAAAGAAACACTTATCATCATGCAGCTTCGTAAGAATGAAAACATAACTGCGTTGCAATTGTCTCAGACAACAAAGATTTCATTAAGAACCATAAAACGGATATTATTATGTCTGACCGAAAAAGGGTTAATTCAGCGTATTGGAAGCGACAAGACAGGCCACTGGGAAGTCGTTGAGTAACGGTTGTACAGATTGCACCTTATATACCCAAAGAACACACTTGGAAGTATTCGTGAATGACAAAACGATTGAGCTACTTTTGCAAGAATACAGGCAAAAGAATAGAGCATAAATGCTGACTAGAGGAACAAGATGGCTACGAAAGATTCGAAGCGGCGAATCCCATTTCATCATTCAATCATCAAGGGGCTTGCTTATTTCTGGCCTCTTGGTATCATCCCTGGTGGTGTTGCGTTTTTCAAGACGGGCAGTCTTGTTTGGTGCGTGTGTGCGGCCTTTTTTGTGAACAGCCTGTTGACTGCATTGTTCTATTGGGAGGACAAGCACCTTGCCCAATACAACTATTGGCGCATCCCTGAAAAGGTTCTCCATATCTGGGAGTTTCTCTGCGGGTGGCCGGGTGCTTTGTATGCCCAGCGAGCCTTCAAGCACAAGCGGTGCAAGACCAGTTTTCTGGTTGTGTTTTGGCTTTGTGTTGTGGCGAATGTCCTTGTTTTGGTATTGCTTTGGAGGGTTGGGATAAAGCATTAAGGCTTTCCTTACGAGGCTTCGATTGAAAAGGGGTTGTGGCTTTCAAAAGGACGGGGGAATACTTCCGAATACCTGCCACGCTTGTGCGCTGCGCACAGGGTAGGGGGCGCATGAACACTGGTGGGCTACTACGCCAGGCACATAGCATCTGGCTACCTGTACCCTCCCGAATGCCCGACGTGCTTCGCACGATGCCCCAGGCAGGATGTACAGCATGTTCACTTCACACATGGCCATTCTCCCATCGTTGCTGCTCTGCTTGCGACTTGCCATTCTGAATGGGAATTTTTTACTTGAGTTTCCAAGAGAAGCCAAATTTTATAGTGTGTCCATTATGTTTAGAGCCTTATAGGCGGGTCATCGTAATTGTTCTAAAGGATAAGCACCGTAGGTGCGATAGGACTTTAGCCGTGGGTGGAGCAAGTACCTCTGGAGCGAGCGAAAACCACGGCTATTTTTATGCAGCCGCTAATGCGGCTTACCCTTCTGAATAGTCTCCCTTGGAAACTAAAATATATAATTCCCTTTTTTTTATGATGGTAACTTGTATTTTGAAAATTTCATTGTAAAATAAAGGAAGCGACATAATTGCTCGTGCAATTAGGCAATTCAAGCAAGCAATTACCAGAATTAATTGCACGAGTAATCATCAATAGGGAGAAAGTAAAATGGCATTTACGATGAAAGATATAGCGAAGATCGCAGGCGTATCGCGTCAGGCGGTGGCCGCGGCTTTGAGCGATGTGGGGTCGAGCAAGGTGTCCGAGAAGACACGCGAGCGTGTGCGCAGCATTGCGGAAAAGCTGCACTACGTGCCCAACCAGAACGCAAAGCGTCTTCGTGGCGGCTCCAGCAACACGATAGGCATCTATGGTGTTCCATACGTGTCCGTTCTTGCTCAGAGCCTGTTCTATGAAATCAGCATGGGTCTGTCGCGCTATGGATACAACCTGACCGTAAGCTATGGCTGGGGCGAGAAGGCGTCTGAACAGGCGATCCGCAACCTTCTGTCGCAGGGCGTGGCTGGTGTAATCGTAACATCGGAGGAGAATCCGATGACGCAGTACAAGCTCGACAGCGTGCCATACGTCTTCAGTCCACCAGCGGGCGTGGCAGATTTTGACGTCGTCGTGGACCACGCGGCGGGTACACGGGAGGCGATGAAGGCGTTGGTCAAGGCGGGACGAAAAAGCGCTGTGTTTCTTGTGCCCAGCTTCATGGGCAGCTTCTATGACGAGCCTAGCAGGCAGAAATACCAGGGCATCGTCGAGGGGCTAAAGGAGTTGGGCGTGGCACCGTCTATTCTGACGATTGTCGAATGCGGCGGCGAAGGCGCCGTCGTTGTGGAGCGTTTGCGCCAGCTGGCTCCAGACGTCCTCTTCTGCGGCGATGATTATCTGGCCGGAAGGATGTTATCGCTTCTGCAGTCCTCTGGCATCAGGGTGCCAGAGGATATCATGGTCGTAGGATATGACGGTTTAAGCATTTGCGACATGTGTGCCGTTCCGCTGTCCACGGTTATCCAGCCGCTCAAGAAGCGCGCCGACCATATTGTCAGCCTGCTTCTCGACCGCATCAAGGAGAACAATCTTTCGCCAGAGCCCGCTGGCATACGGCTGCCATCCTACTTCTATCCCTCCGCCAGCTGCGGATTCTCAAATGAGAAGATACAAAAACTTCCGTTATACAATTTATACTCCATGTTGGAAACCAACTGGGAGAACCCATTATAGGAGGTGCAATCGCCCACAATGCAAAAAACAAACATCCTTTTGCCTTTTTCCCACCACAAAAACAAAAGAAAGGAGCTACCCATTATGAAAAAGACGTTCACACTGATTGAATTGCTTGTCGTCATCGCCATCATCGCCATCCTGGCGGCCATGCTGCTGCCCGCCCTGTCCAAGGCGCGCGAAAAAGCCCGCGCCATCTCCTGCACCAGCAACCTCAAGCAGATTGGCCTGGGGTTCAACATGTACACTGTCGATTACGACGACTACAACTGCTACATGTACTACTATCCCAACGGAAGCGGCGTGGCCCCCTGCTTCTGGTGGGAAGATGGAATCATCCCATACGTGGGCGACTGGAAGATGTACCTGTGCCCATCCGAAGCCAAACCCGCCGATGTGACGTCGAGCAAGCGCCCGCCGTCCACCGATTCCATCACCTATCCCAATCCGCTTCTCACGGCATACGCGCGCAGCAACAAGACCTCGGGCTGCGCGGCCAATGAGTTCAAGAAGCTGAATCAGTACAAGTACCCGACCGAGACCGCCAACGCAGCCGACTCGCTCAAAACAGAACTGCGCTCCTCTTCAAATCCCGATGAAAGGCTCACGGTCGGCCATCCCAACTGCGCCCTGGGCGTCCGCCACAACGGCACCTTCCAGCTGGTCTATATCGACGGCCATTGCGGCGCCCTCAACTTCTCCGTCCCGAGAGGCAAACTCTGGGAGATGATTCAGTAATATTAGCAATTAGCAATTAGCAATTGCATCGTCAAATTGCAATTGGAATGATATGCGTATTAGGCAGTTCTCTCTATTAACTAATTAAATTGCTAATTGCTCATTGCTAATTAACCATTACAGGGGGTGTCCATGCGTAAACTCTTGTTGTTTTTATGTTGTTGTGCAATTACTGTTCTAGCTGGTCCGAAAGCGCAGTGGATTGTCTATCCAGAGGAGCTGAAGGAAGGCGTCAACAAGGAGCGTTATCTGCGGACCGAGTTCACGGTTGCCGACAAGGCTATCAAGCAGGCCTATGTCGCCTATCTCATCGACGACGCAGGCTCCGTCATGCTGAACGGCAGTGCCGTGGAACACCAGAGTACCCGCATCACGGGGAATGGCACCGCCAAGCAGTATGACGTAACAAAGGAATTGGTTAGCGGTTCGAACGCGCTCTGCGCCACCGTCGTCAACCATGGCGGCCCTGGCGGGCTCATCCTGCACCTTGCAATCACCTACCAGGACGGAAGCGAGCAGGAGGTTTTCTCGGACACGACCTGGAAGGCCTCCACGGTAAAATCCCCCAACTGGGAAAAGGCTGGCTTTTCAGATGATGACTGGCAGACGCCCACCTCCGCAGGAGACTACCTGGCGGATCCCTGGGCGGTGACAAACGACTTCATCGCCCTCTATGCCAACGATGACGCAGCGGTGGAGCGCGCCCGCAGGCAAGAGGTTGAACAGCGCACGAAGGAGTTGTGCGAAAAGCTCGACAAGGAACCTCCTCTCCAGGCGAAAATCGCCTACAAGAACGGCGGCGCCTTCATTGACCTCGACGGCAAGCTCCACCGTCCTGTCCTCTACTGCTACAGCAGCGGTGGAAGGGACACCCCGAATTTCCGCGAAAAGATCAAAAACTTCGAGGATGCGGACATCCACCTGATCTGCTTCGGCATCGAGGCGGACTGGTTCTGGAAGGGCCCCGACAAATACGACTACGAAGAGATGGACAGATTGTTTGCCAGAGCCCTCGGGCAGGCCCCCGAAGGACGCTTCATCTTCTCCATCACCTTCTCCCATGGCCCCGAGTGGTGGAATGACCTGCATCCAGAAGAGACCATCAAGTACGGCAGAAACAGCTCCAAGTACTCCAAGAGGGACAACATCGGCTCCTACAACGCCCCCTCTTTCGCCTCGGAACTCTGGCTCAAGGAGGCCTCCGAAACCGTCCGCAAACTCGTCGAGTACGTCGAGGGAACCCCTTACGCGAAGCGCGTCTTCGGATACAGGCTCAGCGCAGGCGTCTATTCGGAATGGCACTACTACGGCATGGCGGATTCCATGCCTGACGTCAGCAAGCCCATGGTGAAGCTCTTCCGCAGCTACCTCCGCGAAAAGTACAACGACGACGTTGAACAGCTCCGCAAGGCCTGGAAGCAGCCCGAGGTCACCTTTGAAAACGCAGTCCCGCCATCGGAGTCAGTCCGCAAGGAGCTCCTTGACGGCGTCCTGCGCGATCCCGTGAAGCACGCCTGGACCGTCGATTTCCTCCACTGCATGCAGCGTTCCCTCCGCAATGCCCTCCTGACAATCAACAAGGCTGCGAAGGAGGCATGCAACGGGCGCGCCCTCATCGGAAACTACTGCGGCTACTTCTTCGGCATGGGATACACGGCGGAGGGATGGCATCTCGTGAACGACGAATTCATGGAGTCTCCATACGTGGATTTCCAGATCGCCCCCTGCTGCTACAGCGGACGCGAGTTGGGCGCCGCGCAGCTTTCGCGCAGTCTGTGGTCATCCTACCCCCTCCACAA
>JAFTAC010000385.1 GCA_017458805.1 Victivallales bacterium
ACCCACCCCGCACCCCCCGCCCGGCCACCCTTACTTTACTTACGCGAAGGGCTGATTTCAAGCGGGAAAACAGCAATTCAAAGACGATTGTGAAACGCTATATATTTTTATAGAAAGCATATGCCTGCATATATAATTCATCTGTGCAATTGGAGCAAGTGCTTGAATTGCACAGATGAAAAGACATAAAAAAGTGTGTTGTGCCTCTGTCAGACCTCTGCAAAAAGGTCATTCAGTGTTACAACGGACTGGAAAACGCTGGAGTGCAGATTGTTCTTCACACCATTGGTCGTGACAAGCGTCAAGTGGACAGCCTGTCGCGGCCTGGCATGCTGAATGAACAGCTCCTCCTTGCGTAGGACATCCTTTTCCACATCCTTACTCACAACAAACTCCGTTCTGGAGTATTTCATCTCGCAGATGTTGATAATCTGGTCCTGCCTCTCGATAAGCAGGTCAATTTGCGCACCCTTCTCTTCAGCATCTCCTTTGACAGCCCATGATGAGACGCTTGTGCTGACACCAGCAATGCCGAGTGCCTTTTTTATCTGTGGGAGATGAAGCAGGCAAACCTGCTCGAAGGCAATCCCAATCCAGGTGTGGTATGCAGGGGAGTTCAGCATGTTCTGCCAGGCTCCGCCACCGCTTATCCTGTTGTTTTTCATAAATCTGTAATAAAAAAGCGTGAATGGGTCCTCGAGCTGGTAGAGTCCATCCTTTTGCTTCTTGCCTATTGCCCGATAATAGCGGATGAATCCGCAGTGCTCCAATGCCTCCAAGACCTTTGTAAGACGGCCATTCTCGCAAAGGCCAGTCGCCTTGAGCAGCTCCTTCTTGCCCAAACCGCAAAGCCTTCCGGCCAGTGCCGTCACAATCGCCAAATAGGGCTCTGGCTGCCGAAAGAGCGAGGCATAAAGGGCATTGAACTCATAATGCAGTTCACCGTTTTCCCTGAAGAAAAGCCTGTCAATCGCCTGTGATACGCTTTCCCCCCTCTCGATGAAGCTCCAATAGTGCGGTATTCCCCCCATGACCATATAGCACTCAAGCACCTGCATCCGATTCCACCCCAGCTTCTTCTTTTCCGCATATATTCCGCATTCATGAAGGCTGAATGGAAGCAACTGCAAGCTGCGCGTAATTCGGTTATGGAGACCACCGTAGTTTTTGATGATTTTCTCTATAATCCATGAAGTGGCCGAACCGCAGACGACAAGCACAATATCGGAACGAGCCGCACACCATCCGTTCCAGAAATGGTCCAATGCGCTTACAAATTCCGAGCGTGGGGTGTCCATCCACGGCAGTTCATCCAAAAACACCACCTTCTTCCCTGCATGGCATGTAGCCAGGAAACGCTCCAGCAAGTGAAACGCCGAATACCAATCCTTCGCCATGCATTTCTCGCGGCACCCTGCCTGCTGGAGTGACATGCAAAACTCCCTGATCTGGTGCTTCATGTCCCCAGACGCCAACCCCGTGTGCTGGAAAACAATCTGATTTGCATAGGTTTTACGCACCAAAAACGTCTTGCCAACACGACGCCTACCATAAACGGCTATGAACTCGGAATTGTCGTTCTCCAACGCCGACAACAACCTGCGCTGCTCATTCTCACGCCCTATGAACATGCTTTTGCCCCGTTATTGCTCACTAGTGTTTTTCACACTAATATACCTCAACAATACATTATATCCAGCTAAAAGTCATTTTTTTTAGTAGATTTAGCTGATTATAACCACTTTCAAATCCTTGTTTCTTGTTCAAAGCAGGCTTTTGCGTGCAAAAAACGCTAGTTTTTTCCATTAGCTATGTTCCCCCAAGGGTAGGTAAGGCAACGTTTTTTGTTGCGCCCTAGCGGGCGCGTATATTTGGGGGCAAACCTACCCAATGCCACGCGCCCTTTCGGGCGCTTGCATTGGGCTACGATTGTTGCGCACGATCGTGCGCTGGCCGCTTCGCGGCCTCCGAAAACAACCCTCGTGGGGAACAGAGCGTTTCCATTAGCCTATTCAACGAAGTCCAGCTTGATTGCTGAAAGCGGTGGCAGGCGAACTGATTTGCCGTCCACTTTGACGGTTTGCGGCTGTGGGAGGAAATTGACCAGGAAGGTCGCTTTCCTTCCATCGGGGGCCTCCCAGCTGGAATAGAACACACTGGGGTATTCACGCACCTCACCGTTGCTCAAATGCAGCTGCCACGTGCCAGATGTGATTTCGTGCAGTGGCTTGTGCATTTTGCCATGGCGCAGGAACTCAGGATACTTCCTGCGCATGGTGTTCAAGTTCTTCAGCAAACACAAAATAGGTTCTTGTTCTGGAGGACGCGCATTTCCATCGGCCGCCCCCCAACTAATCAAGCCGTTTTCCCGCAGGGGTACCGTCAGCATATCGCCTGCATGGAAGGCGTATCCCAGACGCCACAAAAAGTTGTGCGGACACTTTTCCACGGCCAGTTTTGAAGGGAACTGGCATTGATTGCCCATGAAGTTATTGGTGTATTCGTGGAAGACATATTGATAGAGCGGCACGGGGGTTCCCAGGTTGATTACGAACTGCGGTCGCAAGTCGTTGATTGGCAAGCCTTCGATGAAAGGTTCGGCGGCGGCGCATTCTGTCCCGATCAGCATGTTCTTGCCCAAGGCGCGGATATCCTCCTGCATCTCCGCAAGCAGACTCGTCATAGCCTTGGTATTGACAGCGGAGGGATGCGGAAGATGATGATGGTCGTGAGAAAAACAACACCGCGCCCCGCCCCCGAGGTCCTGGTCGAAAAGCTGGTACACATCGATATCGTTGCGTGCGGCGGCACGGATCTGCTCACGCAGCACTTCACGACCGAATGATTCGGTCAGACACAGGTGATACCCCATGCGGATTCTGCGCGAGAAGAAACGTTTTGGTTTGCCGTTGGTGCCGCACACCATGAAACGAGCCAGCTTTTTCCTGCGGTATTCCGCGACGCCAGAATAGCCGTTGGTCGTGCTGCGCTGCGTCCATGCGGCTCCAGAGCCATAGATGCCGATATGATGTCCCTGCCGATGCAAGGGTTCGGTCAATTCCGCCATTGCTTTCTCGCCTCCCATAGGGGGCCAGACGTATGGGGGAAGCCAGGGACCGTGCTGGTCGGCGCGCATCAGCATCACCAGCAGTTTGCTGTCCACTGCCTTGGCCAGACGTTCCGCATGGGGAAGGATGTTGGAGTATGGGAAATACTCGTTGGCTCCGTCGGCTATCTCCGCTCCGCCCCGCACTGTCACGATCATCGTCACAGGAGACTCGTCCAGCCACTTCGGCAGCATCGGGTTCTTGGGCATGGGGCGGTAGGACTCAATCCAGTCGCGGTAAATCTCCGCAGCATCCATCCAGTCCCCCTCAAAGCCAGTCAGCATATACTCGAACTCAGGATTGCCGAAGGTTTCAATTGCCAGGCGCAAATTGCCGTGGTTGTCCGCGAAAAACTCTGGCATTTTGGGGCCGTGCTGTTTGTCCAGCGCGGCAAAGAAAACACCGCCTCCCGCCAGCAGATGGGCGATGAACTGCATTTGGCAGCGCCCTGGATAGATATGGATATATTGCTCTGGTTTGAAATGCATGATGCGGTTGTGCGCGTCATCGGAGAGCACCCCCTCGCTGTACGGTGATAAAACCTTCCCGTTATCAGCACAGACAATCACCAGCGGGTCGAGCAGACGTACCGACATGTTTTCAAAGACATAGCGGAAATAGAATCGCCCGTTTCGGCAACGGATGCGAAGACGGACGCACCATTCGGGGTGGCCTGGATACGCGCCATAGCAGAACTCGTTGTCTTCAAAGACAAACGAAGTGAACTTACGACTATGGACACAGGTTCCATCATCCAGGGTCAGACTGAAAAGCTCCCCTGCTGGTTTCAGATGTTCACAATCCCCGCGTAGGAAGGAGTGCAGGGCGCCGTTTCGCCTGGAAAAAGAGAGGCGATTCTTTCCTGATGTCAAAACAATCTCTTTCATAGAACTGTAGAACTGTGAATATTGGTTAATTTGTCTGAAATACAATCAGCTAATTACCTGGCACCCAGACGGGAACGCCGCTGTCTGGCGTCCAGCCTTCCCACGATTCGGCAGAGTGGCGACGGCTTTCAGGCGCAATCTGCTTGACTGGCGACGGCTGCATCCCCATGACAATGGCGAATAGGGTGTCGCGGCGTTGGAAAACACCAGAATGTGTGTGCAATTTGTTATCCATATGCGGTAACAAGTGTTAATATATCTTCAATCTGCATTATAGCCAGCGATATTATGTTGATTTAGGTTATTGTGCGGAATATGTTGATGACAACAATGGAATTGGCTTTGAGGCCAGCTTCACAAACCCAGTTGCCATCAACAAAATCCGCACATTCCCTTCAATTTCCAGGCCATAATTAGCGTTTATTATTGACTATACTGGAAAAGAAGAGTATGAAGAATTAGCTGAGCACCACTCTTAGGCGGAAATAGGTCATGACAAGACTGCAAGGCATATCGATGACAGAGGGAACGCCGTGGCGTCATACGCTGCGCTTTGCGCTTCCCGTGCTGGCAGGTTCCCTCCTGCAGCAGCTCTACAACACGGCTGATATGATTATCGTGGGGCGCTTCGCAGGCGAGGCCTCGCTGTCAGCCGTGGGAACGACAGGGAGCTTCGTGTTCCTCTTCCTGGCGGTGGCCCTGGGCATTTCGGCAGGCAACGGGGTGGTTGTCTCACAACGCTTTGGTGCGGGCGATGAACAGGGGACCCGCGCCAATGCATCGCTGGGAATACTGCTGATGGGAGCCCTGTCGCTTATAGCAACAGTGCTTGGGCTTGCGGTATCGCGTCCAGCCTGTACGCACTTGATTTCCGTCCCCACGGAGATTCTTGAAGAGACGCTGCTCTATTTCCGCATCTACGCCCTTGGACTTCTCTTCCAGTACGGCTACAATGCGGTCGCAGCCATCCTTCGGGCAGTTGGCGACAGCGCGGCGACGCTCTATTTCCTGCTGATATCCTCCGTGCTGAACATCGTGCTTGACATACTGTTCGTTGCAACCTTCCACTGGGGCGTGGCGGGAGCCGCCGTCGCCACCGACATCGCCCAGCTCGGCTCGTTTGCAGCAGCGTACCTCTACATGCACCGCAAATATCCCATGTTCCGCTTCCGCTTGTCGGATTTTCGATGGGACGGGGGAATGGCCCGCGAAACGGTGCGGGTAGGACTTCCCATCGTGCTGCAGCTCTCCGTCGTCGCCTTCGGGCTGACGTTCATCCAGCGTGCCGTCAACGGTTTCGGCACGGCGATGACCGCATCGTTCACTGTCGGCCATCGCATGGAGATGTACCTGAACCTGCCTTGCCACGCCTTCCAGACCACGCTGGCCACCTACACGGGGCAAAACTACGGTGCAAGGAAACTATCCCGTATCCGCATCGGCACACGACAGACTCTCCTAATGTCCCTGATGCTGACGCTGTTCATATCGGCTCTGGTATGGACATTTGCAGAGGAGATTGTGGCGATTTGCGGTCTGGGAGGCGAGGCAGGGGGCTATTGTCTGCGGCATCTTAGCGCCGTAGCCCTCATCAACATCGTGCTCTCCGTCTATATCCCGCTTTTCGGCGTCTTCCAGGGGACGGGGCACAGCGGTGTCCCCGCCATCGTGGCCATCGGCGCTCTGGGGATGCGCGTTCTGGTTACCTACCTCTTCCGCTACAGCACGTTCCTCGGAAGCTCTGTCATCTGGTGGAATGGCATCTTCGGCTTCGGAACTGGCTTCCTGATTTCCTGGACATACTATCTCGCAGGACATTGGATGCAACAGAAGCCACCCAAAGGAAACTAGTCTTCCACCGTGCTTCAAACAAAAAATACTTAAGGCATGGTGGACAAAATAGAATAAGCTCAATATATTGTACTGTCAGGATAATAACTCTAGAACCTCTAGAACCTCTAGAACCTCTAGAACCTCTAGAACCTCTAGAACCTCTAGAACCTCTAGAACCTCTAGAACCTCTAGAACCTCTAGAACCTCTAGTTTACTACTGCAAACAACCAAAGGAAAGAACATGAAACGAGCGATTTTAGCGACCATTCTAGTGGCTGTTCTGGGTGTATGCCAGGCGGCTGAAGCCAACAAAACCAATCCAGAGGAGGAGCGCACGATGTCGATTCAAAAGACCTACCAGTTCATCAAGGACGCAAAGACCTATTACCTGGCGACCGTGGAAAAGGACCAGCCCCGCGTGCGCCCCTTCGGGACCATCCACATCTTCGAGGGCAAGCTCTACATCCAGACAGGCCGCAAGAAGAACGTCGCTCAGCAGCTCCTCGCCAACGGCAAGGCGGAAATCTGCGCCTTCAAGGACGGCAAGTGGATCCGCGTTTCAGGCGTGCTCGTGGATGACCCGCGACGCGAGGCAAAGGCCTCCATGCTCAGCGAATATGAATCGCTGAAGAAAATCGGCTATTCGGAGGACGACGAGAACACGATGGTGCTCTACTTCCAGCCAGGCACGGTCACATCGACCATCTACTCTTTCACAAATCCCCCAGAGGTAATGAATTTCTAACGGTTGTAATAACATGAGCAAATCCATGCACTGCGGAATAGCGGCTAAACTTTTGCTGCTTCTGACCTTTGTACTTCCCGTTCTGTTTGGAGCGGAGCTGGAGCTTGTCAACGAGGGCAAGACGCTTTACGTCATCGTCTATGCCGATAGTCCCTCGCAGAATCTTGACACCCAATACCGCAATGCGGCGGATTTGCTCAAAGAACTCGTTGGAAAACGCACAGGCGTGACGCTGACAGTCGTGCCAGAAAAATCACTGGAACCAGGCGTTCATGCCATCCACGTCGGGCCGACCGCCACCGCAAAATCACGTGGCCTGGTCAAGAGCGAATGGCTCCTTAACGAATACCGCATGAAAGCGGACAAAGGGGATGTTTTTCTGCTGGGCGATGACAACGACCCTGTGCCAACGCAGAAGCAGGGCTTCCACCGCCTGCGTCTTGGCTCCGTGAAGGCAGTGCTGGAGTTTGCCAAACTGGCTGTCGGCGCCGACTTTCTCTGGCCTGACAAGGAGGGGATTTTCGTCCCTCGCAACGCACGTCTTGCGGTGCCAGAGGAGCTGGATGTCACGGCCGTCCCCTACACGCGCTTCGCCATCGGGCGCAGCACGGAACCGTACTACGCCATGGCCAACGACATGCTGCCCGCACCGTGGTACCGCTGCCATGGCGGACACTCCCACATCCCCGCCATTCCCCCTGCCAAATACCTTCAGGAGCATCTGGAGTACTTTGCCGTGGTCAACGGCAAGCGCAACGGCTACCCTTCGATACCACAGTACTGCCTTTCCAATCCAGAAGTCCAGAAGCTAATCTATCAGGAGCTGCTGGATTCGCTCAACCTTCCAGGCGTGCAGGAGACCCAGCTGGCGCAGACCGACGGCTTCCGCGTCTGCGAGTGCGACGCCTGCAAGGAGTTCTTCAAGGAGGGCGCAGGAGAGGCGCTGTGGAAGTTGCACCTTGGGATGGCGGAGCGCCTGCTAAAAGATCGTCCAGGCAAATCCGTGCGCATCATTGCCTACGGCCCAACCGTCGAACCGCCTTCTTTTACAAAGGTCTTCCCGCAGAACGTCTCCGTCACATTGGCCGCCGGCCAGAAAATGAGCGAAAGTTATCTCAATCGGTGGCAGGCGTGCAAGGTGCCTGGCGGTTTTGACGTATATCTCTACAACTGGGGCGAATACCACACAGAGGGTCTGACGCCTTCCTTCTCCATAAAGAAGGCGCAGGAACAGACCGCCTTGTTCAGAAAATACGGCATCAACGCCATCTATTTCTGCGGTTTGACGGAGCTGCCAGGCATGAACGGCCCCGTCGTCACCTATTACCTCCGTGCTTTTGCAGGTGACACGACTTCGCCCGAGGCCTTTCTCAAGAGCTTCTGCGAAAAGAGCTTCGGTTCAGAAGCCGCCTCCTGCATGGAGCAGTTCTACACTCTGCTCTACTCCCGTATCGACCTGTCTGATGCAGCAAAAGAGGACTACACCATGCCTGGCGCCCAAAAGCAGAGCAGCAGTGTCTTTGCGCCCAATGTGGCTTTGCTCCATCAACGCTACCCTGACGAGGTGCTTGCGAAGCTGGACGCCCTGCTGAAAAACGGGGAGGAGAAGGCCACCAGTGGCAGGAAGCTGCTGGAACGGGCGCGTCTTGAAATGGACTACTTGAAGCTCACAGCTGGAGGTTGCAACGACTTCTACGCCTATCACGCCAACCCCAGCCAGGAGGCGTTCGAGCGTCTTGCGAAACGCATCATCGAGCGCAAGCAATTCGTCAAATCCCTTCCTACCTATCCAGTAGGCGGCAAGCAGTACATGAAGGGCAATCTCTATCTCCCCACATTGGGGCATTTCCCTGTGGAGATGGTCATGGACAATGGCAGGCTGGGCGCCCCCTTGAAGGCCCCCTTCAACTGGGATGTGGAGTACTACCTTGAAAAGCACATACGCCCGTCAGGCAGAATCCTGAAGGCGGGGGATAGCGAATGGCAGCAGATGATTGATGTCTTCGGCAACGGCCAGAACGCCTACGTCAAGGAGCACCCTGTCTTCGTGCGCTGCCGTGTTGAGGGCGAAAACCTCATCGCCGAAATGCGCTACGACAACCTGGAGACCGATGTCAAAAGGGGCACCATCTGGGTGCGGCTCCAGAAGGACTCGCAGTCCCCACGCTATCGCGTGTGGTGCGGCGCCTTCGGCGGAGACATCGCCATTGCCGTTCGCACAAAGGTCCAGGAGGGCAATGACTACGACGACAAGTATGAGAACAACCCGGAACTGCTGAAAAAGTTCCCCGTCAAAACCCAGTTCATCGCCAATGAAGGCGAGAGCCCCTTCACTCGCATCACCATCCCCCTGGAGCTTTTCGGCGGTCCCGCCACGCCTGGCGAAAAGCGCTTCATCGACTTCAACTTCCACTTCAAGAAGGAGATTTACACCTGGGAGTACAACCTCAACCTTCTCAATTGGCGCCACCGCTACACCTCTATAGGAACACTGGAGTTCTAAACTTGCTTTCTTCTCCAAGAGAGTTGTTTAGCGTAGGCCGCGTAAGCGGCCAGCGCACGGAGTGCGCGACAATCGTAGCCCAATGCAAGCCCCCGTAGGGTGCGCTGCATTGGGGGAAGGCCGCCCTCCTGATTTCGCGCCCACAAGGGCGCAACAAAAAACGTTGCCGTTACCTATTCTCTTGAGCAACATAACGTTTGAAATAAATAGTCAAAGGTACAACAATGTTCAAAACGAAATATGAGATAAGAACGTTGCTTGGCATTGTGGGTATCATTCTTGTAGGCATTGTTCTTTCGAACTATTATTCCTACTACAAGCTAAAGAGAAGCTATCATTGGGATAAAAATGATCAACATGTTTTGAACGATATTTCAAGCTTAGCTCGTATATTAGGAGTTCCCAGGACTCTTTTTGACTTCTCGATTGGGAAGACAGATTTGTTTTTTATTCATTATGAGGAAACACCAATCTCCACTTACCTAATACGTCCTGAAAGGAAATATCTGTACGATGATAATCCATACACTTATGGACATCTTTATGCTTTGGTTGTGGATTCAGACGATAATGTTGTCGCAAGAATGGATGTTACAGAATGCAGGTCCTTGCTAATAGCTAAGTTTAAACTCTTAGAGCAATTATCTTTTACATCAGCACCTTTGGAATTAAGAGCAAGGGGATTACGCAGGATTAATTCTCTAGGTAATATCGGTATAATGGAAGAGTGGACTTTTAGTGATAATCAAATCATAGTGTCTGAGCTCTATTTTGTTCGCGGAGGTACCATTGTACACCTGGTAGCGTTGCCTGAGACAACGAATCTGCTGGAGATAGCCATGACCATAGACAAGGCATTATTCTGGGCAATATGGCGGAAACGGTTGCTCTGGCTATGTGTTATTGTTTCTCTGTTAGCCGTTTTGAACCTGTGTTTGCGCAAGCGTACATCAGGAGCAAAAAAGAGAAATGAATACACACCTAGCGAAATGCCAAAACAAGACAAACAAGAAGAAGGGAAGTTTTGAAACTACCTCTTTAGCGTAGTACTTGTAAACTTAATCCACAAAAAATGGATTTTCTTTACAAGTGTGACTTGCATTTGCAATCTACACAAACATCAACTTTTATATGTAACTTTCTTCAAGTGCCTATAACAAAATAAGGTGACTTGTTGAATTTAGGAAAACCGACTTGACAAGCCCCTCAAAAATGGCTAAATTAGTCCCCAACCCTAAGGGCGGGGCCCCGATTTTAACCTACTCTGGGCTTTTTTCATTCTTTGGGGACTTTCGGGCTTCCTTCGTGATAACATATCCTATTTAGGATGAAAGCGTTAAGAGATTATCAAACTATGAAAAAACACCTAATTACACTTTGTAGCATTCTTCTGCTTATGACCGCTTGCAGAAGCGTTCCTGAAACAAAGAACCTCCAAACGGGGAAATTCCAAATGGGGGGCATCTCTCCCATTGAACTGACAAAAAACAGCGCTGTGCGCATCGTCATTCCAGCGGAACACGCCAATCCAGGGATTGAGACATTTCTCCAGCAGTGCGCCAATGTCATCAAGCGCGGCTTGAAGGAGACCTTGGGCATTGACGCACCCGTCGAGGTCGAAGGAAAACGCACCGCTTTCGAGGGGCGTACCATCTTCCTTGGCAACACGCAGGCTATCCGCAGCGTTGGATTCGAGCCAGCCACGTTCGAGAACTTCGATGCCGTCATCGCAACGCGTGGAGGAGATGTCTTCATCGCAGGAAACGACCGCCACCGCTTCGGGAAGCCAGAGGCCGTGCGGGGCAGCAACCAGTGCATCCTCGGCACGGTCACAGGCACCGTGCGCTTTGTCGAAAAGTACCTCAACGGACGCTTTCTCCTCCCTGGCAGCGTCGGGCTGGACTTTGAAGCATGTACAAATCTATCCGTTCCAGAAAACCTCACCTGGCGCATCTCCCCGCGCATCATCATGGGCGGCGGACGCTATAACGAGCTCTTCTACGACTACTCCAACTCCAACCCTGGCTATGGCAAGATCCACCTCTACGGAGGGCACTCCTACTACACCGCTGTCCCAGCCAAGGAGTATGCCCAAAGCCATCCAGAGTATTTTGCGTGGCGCGACGGAAAGCGCTCATCGCTTGGCAACCACCTCTGCATCTCCAATCCCGATGTGCAGGAACTCATCTACAAGGAGATGCTCAGCAAGCTGGATGGGGGTGCGGAGGCCGTGGAGCTGGCGCAGACCGACGGCTTCACACCCTGCCTCTGCGACCAGTGCAAAGCCTATGGCAACACTGACGACTATGGCGAAAAGCTCTGGATTCTCCATCGCTCCCTGGCAGAACGTCTGCTGAAGGAACGCCCTGGCAAGAAGGTGGTCATCATCTGCTATCCCCCAAACTCCGAGCCGCCGAAGAGCTTCAGCGAGTTCCCCGCCAACACCATGATTGAGCTCTGCCGCTACTCGGACGAGTTCTTCAACGAGTGGAAAAAAGTCAATGTGCCTGGCGGCTTCCTCACCTACATCTACAACTGGGGCGACTATCAGGTGACGGGGTACACGCCCAAGCTGCCGCCCTCCTATATTGCCGCCCAGGCGAGAACCTTTGCCGCCAATGGCGTCAAGGGGGTCTATCGCTGCGGGTGCGGCGAACTCTGCGGACTGGAGGGCCCCGTCTATTATCTCTATGGCAAGATGCTGGAAGACCCTAGCTTGAACGTTGAAGCGCTGCTCAAGGAGTACTACGCAAGGGCCTATCACGAAAGCGCGGCCCCCATGCGCACCTTCTTTGACACCCTCCACCATGCGCTGGAGTTTATGGCTTGGAACAGGGAAAAACGCTACTTCGACATTCAGAGAAACGTTTTCAGCGCACTCTATCCGCCAGACGTGATGGAAACGCTTGAAAAGAACCTGGCCCGTGCGGAAAAGCTGGCGACGCAGGAGAAGGTCAAGGCGAGGCTGCTGCTCGTCCGCAAGGAGTTCGACTACCTGAAATCCATCGTGGATGTGGTGCGCCTCTATCAAGCCTACCGCACCACCCCCTCCTGGGGGACATTCGACCTGCTTGCACAGAAAATCGACGCACGGAACGCACTTGTTGCGTCCATGCTGGGCAAAAACGGACGTGCTGCACGCCTGAAAGAGTTCCCTGAGGTCCGATTCT
Organism: Victivallales bacterium; assembly: GCA_017458805.1. Classification (GTDB taxonomy): domain Bacteria; phylum Verrucomicrobiota; class Lentisphaeria; order Oligosphaerales; family Oligosphaeraceae; genus RGIG3456. Next base: position 12,246 of record JAFTAC010000385.1, read on the forward strand.
TCGACGGAGCACCCAAAGCATACCTTGCGGACAATGGACGATCCACCACCCTGGGCGCCCCTTTCAATTGGAACACAGCCTTCCTCAAGGAGAAGGGCATTCTCCCTGGAACCACGGCGAAAAAACTCACCGTGAAACGAATCAACAACAATGCCGTGTTCAATGATTTTGCCTCTGGCGTGTGGGAAGCACTCCCATGGGAGGAACTGGGAGGCATCCAACTGGGGCCAATCGTCGAAAAGACCCGCTTCAAAGCCGCCTACGACGACAAGAACCTCTATCTCGCCTTCGTCTCCGACCTAGACCCTAAAAAGACATTCCAATCCCTGGGCAAGGACGGTCCCTGCTGGCGCAACGACTGCATCGAAATCCTGCTGGACCCTGCGGGCGACCGCCAGAGCTACTATCATGTCATCTACACGCCCGCCGTTGAATCACGCTTTGACGAGGCTTTCGGCTTCATCACCGATCCCCTGCATCCCCTCTACAACAAGAACGACGCCTCGTGGGATGGTGCGTGGAGCTACCAGTGCCACCGCGACGGCAACAAGTGGTATTCGCTCTTCACCATGCCGTTTGAAGCCATGAAGACCTCCGTCCCCAAGCCAGGCACCACCTGGACGCTGAACATCGGGCGCGAATCGCGCATCATCGGCGGCAGCGGCAACGAACTTCCCGAGCTCTCCCTCTGGTCTCCCAACCTAGAAAACGCAGGCTTCCACGACCGCGAGGCCTTCGGCGAAGCCGTTTTTGAATAATCTACAAAAAAAGCCTCCAGCGAAATCGTTGGAGGCTTTCTAAAGATTGGCTCCAGCAGTTGGGCTCGAACCAACGACCAAGTGGTTAACAGCCACCTACTCTACCGCTGAGCTATGCTGGAATAATAATCTATGGCTCCAGCAGTTGGGCTCGAACCAACGACCAAGTGGTTAACAGCCACCTACTCTACCGCTGAGCTATGCTGGATTGTTCCTTTTATTTAGAACGTATAATAATATAGCATGAATTGTGGTTTTTGCAAATCAACTGGAAAGTTTTTTGGGAGGGAAAACTATTATTTCGTAATGCCTCACTGGTTGATATTCACCTACGCCGTAATGGAGCAGTAAAAAGCCGCGGAGCGGCTTACTCGCCCCCG
>JAFTAC010000386.1 GCA_017458805.1 Victivallales bacterium
CGTTACTTTTTCCCGCCGCCTTCCTGCATTTGCTGGCGGATGTTCTGGATGACGCCTTCGGGGTCTTTGGCCTTCGTGATAAGGTCGCCATACATGATCTTGCCGTCGTTGTAGAGTTGGAGGAGGTGGGTGTCCAGCGTGTTCATGCCGTATTTGGCACCCGTCTGGATGTCGGAGGTGATACGGAAGGTCTTGCCATCGCGGATGAGCGCGCGGATGGAGGGCGTGGCAATCATGATTTCGAATGCGGCCACGCGCCCCTTCTTGTCAATTCGCTTGAGGAGGACCTGTGAAATGACGCACTCCAAGCAGGAGGCCAACTGCGTGCGCACCTGCGCCTGCTGGGTCGTGGGGAAGGAGTCGATAATACGGTCGATGGTTTCTGCAGCACCCGTGGTATGCAGGGTTCCGAAAACCAAGTGACCAGTTTCAGCTGCGGTGATGGCGGCGCCGATGGTTTCGTTATCGCGCATTTCACCGACGAGGATGATGTCGGGGTCCTGACGAAGGGCGCGTCGAATGGCGTCGGCGAAGCTTGGCACGTCGCTGTGGACTTCACGCTGGGTGACGACGCTGGTGCGGTGCTCGTGGTAGAACTCGATGGGGTCTTCGATGGTGATGATGTGGTCGTGCTTCTCCGAGTTGATGGTATCAATCATGGAGGCCAGCGTGGTGGATTTGCCGGAACCAGTAGGACCAGTGACCAGGATGAGGCCACGCGGACGGAAGAGCACGTCCTTAATGGAGGGCGGCAGGCCCAGCTGCTCGATGGTGAGCTTGTCGTTGGGGATGATACGCAACACCATGGCGATGTTGCCTTTTGCCTTGAAGGCGGAGACACGGAAACGGCATTTCTCGCCATACGCGAAACCGAAGTCAACGGTACCGTCCTGCTGAAGTTTCTGCTGGTTCGCCTCGGAGGTAATGGACTTCATCAGGTATTCGGTGTCCTCGGGCCCCATCGCCTCGGTGTCAAGCGGGGTCATTTCGCCGTGGAGACGCAGCACGGGCGGCGAGAAGCAGGGAAGATGCAAGTCGCTCGCGCCTTCTTCAATCATAAGGTCGAGCAAGTCGGCCATTTCAAATTTTGCCATGTTTTTCTCCTTATTTTCGCAGAGCTAAAGCCCTGCGCACAGGACAGGTTTTTTCGCAGAGCTCAGCTCTGCGCACGCCTGTTCTGTGCCGACGGCTTTAGCCGGCGGTTTGTTACATTGTGTATTGCAGCACCTCTTTGGAGGTTGTGATGCCATCCAGGATCTGCTTGATGCCATCCTGCCTCATGGTGACCATGCCCTCTTTCATGGCCTGCTCCTTGATGAACTGCGTAGGCTTGCGCTCGTTCACCAGAGACTGGATGGCGGGGGAGACCAGCAGCAGCTCGAAGATGCCGACACGTCCCTTGTAGCCAGAGTTGTTGCAGTATTCGCAGCCACGGCCCTTGTAGAAGGGGCGGTTGTTGATCTCTTCGCGTGTGACACCCAGCATCTGGAGCTCCTCGTCCGACGGGATATACTCCTCGCGGCACTTGGTGCAGACGCGGCGGATAAGACGCTGTGCGAGAACGCCAATCATCGTGGAGCTGATGAGGAAGGGCTCGATACCCATATCAATTAGACGTGTGACGGCGCCAGCGGCGTCGTTGGTGTGGAGCGTGCTTAGGACAAGGTGTCCAGTCAGGGAGGCCTGGATGGCCATGCCAGCCGTCTCCACGTCACGGATTTCACCGACCATGATACGGTCGGGGTCCTGTCGCAGGAAGGCGCGGAGCGCGGCGGCGAAGGTCATGCCGACCTGCTCGCGGACGGGCACCTGCATGATGCCTTCGATATCGTATTCGACAGGGTCTTCTGCGGTCAGCAGCTTGTCTTCCACAACATTGATTTCGCGGAGGCCCGAGTAGAGGGTGGTGGTCTTGCCAGAGCCAGTTGGTCCCGTGACGACGAAGATGCCGTTCGGGCGCTTGAGCAGGCGGCGGATGTTGGACTTGATGTAGTCGTTCATGCCAAGGCTGTCCAGACTCAGATTGACGACAGAGCGGTCGAGCACGCGGAGCACCACGCTTTCGCCGTAGCGCGTGGGAAGGGTGGAGACACGGAGGTCGATGGGCTTGCGGTTGACGCGCAGCTCGATACGTCCATCCTGTGGCACACGGCGTTCGGCGATGTTCAGACCGCTCATAACCTTGATACGGCTTATGACGGGGATGGCAAGGTTTTTGGGCGGCGGCGCGATTTCGTACAGGGCACCGTCGATGCGGTAGCGGATACGGAATTCGTCGGAGAACGGCTCGAAGTGAATGTCGGAGGCCTTGTCTTTGATGGCCTGCTGCATGATGAGGTTGACGAAGCGCACGATAGGCGCGTCGTTGGCTGCCTTTTCAAGGTCCTTGACGTTGTCCAGGTTCAGCGAGCTGGTGTTGGAGGCGTCGATTTCCTTGATGATTTCGGAGATGGTGGTGCCGCCCTCGGGGTAGAACTGGTCGAGCATCTCTTCGATTTCATTCGGATAGCCCACGAGGATGCGGACTTCGCGTCCGAGGATGAAGGGGAGTTCGTCGGTCAGCTTGTTGTTGAGGGCGTCCTTCGCCGCAAGGTAAAGGATGCCGTCTTCGTCTTTGACTGGCACGACTCCATAGACGCGCGCCACGTCTGGCGGGACGAGATCGACGACGGTGACATCCGCTTCCTTGTGCTTGAAGGTATAGACCTCGGTGCCAAGGTCCTCGGCGATGAGCTTCAGGAGGTCGTCCTGCGAGATGATGTTATAGTTGTTGAGAAGCTGCGCAAAGGACTTGTTGAGGATCTGAGTATCCTCGTAGGTATCTTCGAGCTGCTCTTCGGTTGCAACGCCATGATCCAGCAGAAGGTGCCATATCATGCTTGCTTCGGGATCTACATCAATGGATGGCATATTAGGTATCCTTGCTTGGGGTGGGGGTTAGTTCTCGTCGGCGACGGTTAGGCGGATGACTTCAGAGATGGAGGTGATGCCAGCGCCCGCCTTGCGGATGCCGTCCTGACGCAGGGTTCTCATGCCGATTTCCATGGCGCGGCGGCGAATGACGCCTGCGTCTGCCATCTGGTAGATGAGGTTGTGGATGCTTTCGTCCAGGATGAAGATTTCGTAGATGCCCATACGTCCGCGGTAGCCTTTTTTGCACTCGGAGCAGCCGTTCGGGTCCTTGAAGGACATGCCTTCCACGTCCTTTGCGGTGATGCCGAGCTGCTGAAGCTCGGACTCCGTGATGTCGTGCGGGACAGGGCAGGTTTTGCAAAGCCTGCGGACAAGTCGCTGGGCCATGACGGCGCGCAGGGAGGAGGCCACAAGGAAGGGCTTGATGCCCATATCCATCAGACGGGTGATGGCGGAAGGCGCGTCGTTGGTGTGCAGCGTGCTGAACACCAAGTGGCCCGTCAGAGCGGCGTTGATGGCGATTTCACCTGTTTCGTCATCGCGGATTTCACCAACCATGATGATGTTCGGCGCCTGGCGCAGCATGGCGCGCAGCGCGTTGGCGAAGGTCATGCCGATGTCGGTGTTGATCTGCACCTGATTGATACCCGAAAGCTCGTATTCGACAGGGTCTTCGGCGGTGATGATTTTGCTGACGGGCTGGTTGAGGGCGTGCAGGAAGGAGTAGAGGGAGGTGGTCTTGCCAGAACCAGTAGGCCCCGTCACCAGGAAGATGCCGTCGGGGAAGTGGATGATGTTGTTGATGGTCTCCTGGTCGTCTGGGAAGAAGCCCAGCTCGGAGATGCCAAGCATGACGCCGCTCTTATCAAGAATACGCATGACGATGGATTCGCCCCAGGTGGTCGGGATGTCGGAGACACGCAAGTCCAGGTCGCGTCCCATGGCGGAGAAGCGGATACGTCCATCCTGCGGGATTCGGTGTTCGGAAAGGTCCATGCCAGCCTGCAGTTTCAGTCGCGAAAGCACCTGGTTCTGCATGTGCTTCGGCGGGCTTTCCACCTCGTTGAGCACGCCGTCGATGCGGTAGCGGACGCGGAAGCGCTTCTCCATGGGCTCCATGTGGATATCGGACGCGCGGGTTCGGAAGGCTTCCAGGATGAGGAGGGAGACCAGTCGGATGATGGGGGCCTCGTCGTCTTCCTTTTCCGCGCCCTGGACGTCGGCGGTGGTATCCATCGTGTTACCCTGCGTGACATCGATGGTGGTTTCAGTCATGTTCTGGAGGACGTCGTCCAGGTTGTTGGCGGATGCGTCGCTGTAGTTGAGTTCAATCTGCTTCTTGATTTGCCGTTTGGAAGCGACGACCCCCTCCACATCCATTTTGAGGAGGTAGCGGATGGCGTCGAGTGCCTCAAAGTCGCCCGGATCGGCCATGGCGACGCGCAGGACGTTGTTGGAGAGGCTGATGGGCATGAGCTGGTAGCGTTTGGCGATATTGCCAGGGATGATGTCAACCACTTCGGGTGGAATCATCTTGCCAGCCTTGTCGAAGTCGTATGTGTCGATGCCATAGTAGCTTGCCAGCATATCGACCACCGCCTGCTCGGAGCATGCCTTGTTCTCATAGAGCACATCCAGCAGGGTCATGGGTTCATCCCCCAGCTGAATGGACTCCTTCTGGGCCTGCTTGGCGGCCTCCACCTGCGCCTCCGTTATGATGCCCTGCTGCAAAAGCAGATCTACGATGAATTGGTCGTTGTCCATAGGTTGTTTTTATGTTTCGGATACTCTCGCGAAAAAAGGTTAAAATATACAATCAAGTAACATACTACATAAAAAGCAAACTGTCAATCCCGAAAAACAAAAATAGCTGGAAACAGTTGATTTCTCTCTCGAAAAAACATCTTTCACCTATGAACTATCAAGAAAAAGTCGCCTGTTCGTTGGGAAACTGCGAATTAGGCATTACATTAGATAGTTAAGAAGCGTATTTCATGCGCGTGAACCAAGAGGTGTTTTTTTGGAAGTAGCTATGAAAAAAGTATTGATTCCAACCAAGCTCGACAAGATTGCGGGCGAGATTCTGACCAACCACGGTTTCCAGGTAGTCCAGGACAGCGAGACACCGCTGGCGGACCTCATCAAGGCGAACAGCGATGCGGACGCGCTGATTGTCCGCTCCGAGAAGATAACCCCCGAGA
>JAFTAC010000387.1 GCA_017458805.1 Victivallales bacterium
AAAACACGCCAAAACGGACAATCCTCGCCCTGTCAACTGGAAAAATCGAATCTTTGCATTATATTAGATGCTCTGATAATTAAAATAACCTGAAAATAGCCTAACCGATAGGAAGACAACTATGGCAACCAGTACATTCCGCAACAAGAACGAAGTTCGTCCGAAAAAGCAGGGTGCCGCCAAGCGTGCCCGCATCAAAGCCCAGAAGAAGCGCCTCATCGCTCTTGGCGTTCCCGCCGAAGTCGTTGACACTCTGCAGGCTGACAAGCTCCGCGCATTCCTCAAGTACCCGAAGCAAACCCAGGCCGCTTTCGCCGCCAAATAATTCTGCTTCGACAGAGTACGCAAAAAAGCACATCCCGTTTGGGGTGTGCTTTTTTTATGTCCTGCTTGCCAGAGTGGAAAAAACGGCTATATTACTACAAAAGGTAATCAATCGTAACGCAGCCCATCCCCTAAAAACACACCATGAAAAGCAAGACATTTTATATTGCATCCTGCGCCCCTGAAGGCGGCATCCACAGCTATGTCTATGAGGACAACCACGTTGTGGAAACTGGTTTTTTCCCCGTGGCAAATGCCAACTACATCGCCTTCTCGCCAGACAAGCGGTTCCTGTTCACCAGCATCGCCGCCAAGGGCATCGGTGGCATCGCATCCTTTAAAATCAATGCCGACGACAGCCTTGAAAAGCTGTGCGAGGTAGTTGCGCCAGAAATGCAGGCGTGCCACCTCTGCTGCAACCCAGAAGCCACGCATATCTTCACCGCCAACTATCCCCTAGGCCGTCTGGCACAATACCCCCTCCATGACGGCATTGTCGGCGAGGTAGAGTTCTTCGTGCAGCATCCAGGGCACGGCCCCCGCGCCGACAGGCAGGAGAACGCCCATGCGCACTACACAATCATCTCGCCTGAGCAGAAATATCTTTGCGTTGTTGATTTGGGCGTTGACGCCATCTTCGCATATCCCCTTACTGCGGACGGCATTGACCGCGATGGCGTGAAATGCTCGAAAATCGTGCCTGGCGGCAGTGGTCCGCGCCACCTGGTCTTCACGCAGGACGGCAAACGTGCCTACCTGCTTAACGAACTGGCAAGCACCGTCACCTCCCTTACCTACGAAGACGGCCTTTTCAGCATCGTCCAGACAGTGCCCATGCTGCCTGAGCCCTACAAGGATTTCAATGGCGCGGCGGCCATCCGTCTGACGGCGGACGAGAAGTTCCTGCTCGCCTCCAATCGTGGCTATGACAGCATTGTCACCTACCGCGTCTTTGACGGCGGCATCTTGGGGCAGTCTGACCTGACCCTCTGCGCAGGCAGCTTCCCGCGCGATTTCAACTTCCTGCCCAGCTGCGGCAAGTTCGCCATCGGCCACGAAAAAAGCAACCACGTCTATTTCTACGGCTTCGACCCCATCAGCGGACGCCTCACCCCCGACGGTAACATCGTCCGCGATATTCCACGCCCCATCTGCATCGTGGAGAGGGTGTAACGGCGACGGCCCGTCGTCGGAGAGGGGGCAGGGCGATAGCTTGTCCCTCCGTCCCCTTCGTCCCCTCCGTCCCCTCCGTCCCAAAACTGCGTTGAACTAGCTAATACACAAGGAGTCAAGAATGAAGCGAACTTTAGTTTTTTCGTTGCTGTTTTTGATCGCCACGCTGGCAGTTGCCCAGCAGGGGCAGGTCATTGAGAACCCCGTCATAGACAAGGTGTGCTTCCAGGGGTGGACGTTGACTGGCGCGGGGAAAGCCAACGCCGACGGCACCATCACTGTCAAGGGGAACGGCAACGACTGCACCTACTGGCTCTCCAAGCCGCTGACGCAGTTGAAAGGTGGCGAGACCTACATGGTGCAGTTCCTCTGCAAGAGCGAAGAGAGCAACGGTGGCTGCTGTGTGACGGGGCCCGTCACCTGCAACGTCGATGTTCCACCGCCAGGTCCCGAGTGGCACCTTGTCAAAAACATCTTTGCGGCGCCCACGTCGGAGGAGGCCCCAGCCGTGCGCCTAGGGCAGTGGCATGCGAAGGCCACCATCCAGTATGCCAATCTGCAGGTGGTGCCCGTCTTTCCTCTGTACAACAAATACGAGGGCATCGAGCTGGGCGATGGCGAAAACATCATCGAGAACGAATACATCTTCAATCCAAGCTTTTCCGAGATGGGGCGCAACTTCTCGCGTCCGCTGATTTTCAACTCCGCCACCTTCAACTCGAACCGCTGGGTCTTCGGCAAGGGCTCGCAGGTTGTTTACAAGTTCAGCATCAACGGCAAGCAGCAGTTGAGCGGAGTCTTTTCCGCCGTCGTCAACTACTATGCAGGCGGCACGCTGAAGGTCGCTGCCAGCAAGGACAACCAGAACTGGGTTGAGTTGGCAGAGCAGAGTACTATGGGCTCTGTTAACGCCGAGCTTCCGAAGTCGTTTTTCCCCGCCGACACCATTTACCTCAGGCTTTCTGGCGAAGCAAGCCAAAAGACAGGCGCAAAGGATTCCGACCCAGGCGCGTTCCAGATCAACATGCTCACCTACAAGGCCACGCTTTCTGGGTCGCCGACAGGCGTCCGTGGCACCACGCGCTTTGTGCAGGTGCAGGAGCGCGACGATGACCTGAAGGTTGTTCTGGATGGTTATGGCGATGTCCTGCCTGGCGGCAACAACGCCGTCCAGTTCAGCGTGACCAACACCTCGCAGAAGGCGCGCACACTCAAGCCAGCCGTCACCCTGCGCAACGCCAAGGGGGAATCCACAACGTTCGAGGCAAAGCCAGCCACCATTTCTGCAGGTGTCACGCAGGCATTCACCGTGCCCTACGAACTGCTGGATGCAGGGGCGTGGAACATCCAGATGACCCTAGGGGGCGACAGTAAATATCGCATCTCCACCGATGTAGTGGTGCCAGATTTCTACAGCATCAACTACGGTGAGGTGCTTTCGGAGGGCGACAACGCCATCTGGTGGGCCTCCTCGGGCTGGAAGATTTCCGTCAACCGCAAGCTGCCGGCAGTCAAGGGCAAGGCTCTGTTCATCAGCGCAGCTCGCAATGAGGCGGAGGCTGCGCAGCTCGTCATCACGCCCAAGAAGGCGTTGAAGGGCGTAAAGGTCATCGTCTCTGATTTGAAGAGCGGAGTGTTTGGATCAAAAATCCCTGCTTCCGCCATTGATGTGCTGAAGGTCTATTACCACAATGTTGAACTCAAAACGGACAACACGGGCATCCTTGGCCTGTGGCCAGACGCACTTCCTCCCATCAAGCCCGAAGGAATGGATGTGCCTGCCGATTTTAACCAGCCCGTCTGGATCCGTGTGAATGTGCCGAAGGATGCGAAGCCAGGGCTTTACAATGGCACCATCACGGTGAGCGACGCCTCTGGCTGGAAGGCGACCGTGCCATTGAAAGTGGAGGTGTACGGCTTCACGCTGCCCGACACGATGACCTGCCAGCCCGCCTTCGGCTTCAACGTGGGGCTTGCCGCCAGATACCACAAGGCCACCACCTTTGAGCAGAAGCATTTGCTCTGGGAGAATTACATGGCGGAGCTTGCCAAGCATCACGTCAGCATCTACGACCCAGGCCAGCTCTCCCCCTTCAAGGTGAAGGTGGTCGGCAACAAAAAGCCTCTCTGGAACGACTGCACCTTCCTGGCGGATACGCCCACGGCAGGCAGCAACGCCATGCTCATAAAGGACGATTCCACGACCGCCAACATCTCCGCAAACTACCAGGAGCTGATTCCAGTTCCTGCTGGCGGGCTGGAGTGCTCCTTCCGCTTCAAGCTGGCGCAGCCTGGCCAGGCCATCTTCATCGTCCGCTCCTTCGACGACACGGAAAAGTGGATGCCTGGCTGCAACCAGGACTTCCGCCTGAATGGCACCCCCAACTGGCAGACGCAGACAGTGACAATCAATGCCTTCAAACCAGGTGCCAAGTTCTTCCTCGTCGCGTTCCTCCCGCACCTCTACAGGAAGGACGGCTCCAATACTGGCGAGATGACCGTGGCAGATTTCTGCCTCAAGGAAAAGGCGACGGGCAAGGTGCTTATCGACAGTTCCTCCATGCGGAAAACCGATGTAAAGGACCTGAAGCTGGAGTTCGACTGGAACGGCTGGGACCGCTACGTGGAGGAGGCCATCACCAAGTACCATGCCACGACCATCCGTATCCCCGTGGGCGGCCTCGGAAGCGGCAACTTCCGCACACGCCGTGAACCCGCCCTCTTCGGCTTCCAGGAGGGCACGCCCGAATACGCCCATCTGATGCCCCTCTACTTCGGTGAAATCGAAAAGCACCTGCGTGAAAAAGGATGGCTGGAAAAAGCGTACATCTACTGGTTCGATGAGCCAGACCCCAAGGACTATGAGTTCGTGATGAACGGTTTCCGCAAGCTGAAGGAAAACTGCCCGGGCATACGTCGCCTCCTGACGGAGCAGGTGGAGCCAGAACTCATCGGCGGCCCCAACCTCTGGTGCCCCCACAAGAACCGCACCACGCGCCAGGCCGTCGAGACGCGCCAGGCGGACGGCGACCAGTACTGGTGGTACATCTCCACCGCCTGCCGTGCCCCCTACACGGGGCTCTTCATCGACCATCCAGGCACCGACATGCGCGTGTGGCTCTGGCAGACCTGGGACTACAACGTGCAGGGTGTGCTCATCTGGGCCAGCAACTACTGGACAAGCGCGCAGGCGTACCCCAACTCCCTTCAGAACCCCTACCTTGACACGATGGGATGGGTCTCTGGCGCACACCTGATGCCTGGTACCCGCCAGCCCTTCGGCAACGGCGACGGTCGCTTCATCTACCCGCCAGAGGCCGCCGCTGATGGCACCCAGGCAGACTTCGTTGCTGATGCCCCCGTCGGCTGCTACCGCCTGGAGATGTTCCGCGACGGCATTGAGGACTATGAGTACTTTGTGATGCTTAAGAAGCTCCTTGCCGCCAAGGGCGACAAGCTTTCCGCCGAAAAGCGCGCAGAGTACGAGGCCCTGCTCAAGGTGCCTGCCGATGTCAGTGCCTCGCTTACCAGCTACACCGCCTCCCCCGCACCCGTCGAGGCCCACCGCGAAAAGCTCGCCAGGGCTATCGTCGTTTTGAGCGCGCTCTAAAGGAGCGCACTCTCAGGACGGCGCAAAAGAGCTTTCACGCTTAAGCACCGTTTTGAGCGCGCTCTCAGGACGGCACAAAAGAGCATCCACGCCAAAGCTCTCCTGAGTGTGCAAAAAAAGATTCGGTGGCTAATATGAAGCGGATGGTATTCTGGAGAAGATGCATTTGAAATCAGGAAGGACGATATGGAACAGGATTTGAACACAAGCGACTACACATTCGAGGATATGATAAATGGCAATGTCCTCTATGTTGACAAGACTGAGTATATTTGGAAGCTTATACGTCCAGCCAAAGGATTGTATTTTCTGTCCAGACCACGTCGTTTTGGCAAGTCTCTGCTTATCTCGACGCTGAAGGCCATCTTCGAGGGAAAAAAAGAGCTGTTCAAGGGATTGGCGCTTTATGACAAACCATACAAGTGGGAGAAGCATCCTATCATCCACTTGAGTTTTGGAGACTATGGTGTTGTTTCAGATGCCTTGCAGGAACTGCCTGAATATCTTATGAGCAAGGTGCAGAAAATCGCCAGGCAATATTCAATCACGCTCACGGCCACCACCCCTGGATTATGCCTTGGAGATTTGATTGACACGCTGGGCGAGAAGAAGAAAGTCGTCATTCTCATTGATGAGTATGACAAACCCATTCTCGGCAATATTTTGAACGAGAATGTCGAGAAAATTCGTGACTGCCTGAAAGGATTCTACAGTGTGCTAAAGGACAGGAATGACAAGGAGCGTCTGCTGTTCGTGACTGGCGTGAGCAAGTTCTGCCATGTGTCGCTCTTCTCGGAACTGAACAACCTGACAGATATAACGCTGAAACCACAATACGCTGGAATGCTTGGTTTCACAGAAGATGAGGTGCGCCATTATTTCGCCGAGCACATTCCCAATGCAATGGAAGCAAATGGCTATTCTGGCGATGAATTGATGACCAAACTGCTTGAGTGGTATGATGGGTATCGTTTCTCTGAAGCCGACACGCACGTCTGCAATCCAGTATCCATTTCAAGCTTCTTCCAGGAACCTTATAAACTAACAAACTACTGGGATTCAACGGGCACCCCGAGTTTCCTGCTGGAACTTATGCGGGAACAGTCATACGACCATGAGGCGGCCTTGAACGACTGGTACGATGAAAGCATATTCGCAGCATACGAACTGGACAGCCTGGACATCACTGGTATGCTCTGGCAGACAGGATACCTGACCATCAAGGACATTCGCAGGGATGACGATGAAACCGAGTATCGACTGGACTTCCCCGACAGGGAGGTCCAGGAGACCTTCAACCGCAGGCTGATTGAATTCTATGCGGGGAAGGAGAGAAGCCGCGACGCATGGAGCCTGGTACGCAAGTTCAGGACAGCCATTCGCAAGGATGACCTTGAGGGATTCATGAAGCTGTTCCAGTCATTCCTGGCAAGCATTTCCTATCAGATACACATCCCCGAGGAAAAATACTACCAAAGCATATTCTTCATAGTATTCAAGCTGCTGGGGGCAAGCATAGAGGCCGAATCCTGCACCAATGAAGGCCGCATAGACGCATACGTCAAAACAGAAAAGGCGGTCTATATCTTCGAATTCAAGTTGGATAAGACAGCGGATGAGGCCATAAGCCAGATTGTGGACAGGCACTACTTCGAGAAATTCCAGTCCTGCGGAATGCCCATACGGATGATTGGCGTGAACTTCAACTCAGAAAAAGGACGTATTGACGGCTGGAAGGAGGTGGTACTTCCGTCCTAAAAGTGATAAGGCACATTCATCCAGACACAACGACAAAGTGTATTTGAAACCACATAATTATGAAGGATACCAACCATGAAAAAAACAATTGCATTGTGCCTCATGGCACTATTAGTTGCCACTTCCATTGCCCAGCAGGGGCGCATCATCGAGAACCCCGTCATTGACGAGGAGTGCTTCAAGGGGTGGAAGCTGACGGGGGCTGGGGGCACCAATCCTGACGGCAGCATCTACGTCACAGGCACAGGCGACGACTGCACCTACTGGCTCTCCAATCCTATAGATGTGAAGGCGGGCGAGGCGTATATGGTGGAGTTTCTGATGAAAAGCAGCCATGCAAGCGGCGGGTGCGGTGTGACGGGTCCCGTCTGCTGCAACGTGGATATCAAGTTGCCTGGTCCGCAGTGGCAGCTCTACAAGAACGTCTTTGCGGCACCGACCAAGGAGGCCCCGTGCGTTCGCATGGGGCAGTGGCATGCGAAGACAACCATACACTACGCCAACCTGAAGGTGCTGCCCGTCCATCCCATTTTTGCGAAGGCGGAGGGGATTGAGCTGGGCGAAGGCGAGAAAATCTCCATCAACGAGTACAGTTTCTCCCACTCATTGGACGACATGGGGCGCACGTTTGCGCGTCCGCTTGTCTTCAACTCGGCGGACTTCAACACGAACCGCTGGGTTTTCGGCAAGGGCGCAAAGGTGGTCTATAAGATCAACGTGAATGGCCGCCAGCAGTTGAGCGGCAAGGTCATCGCCACTGTCAACTACTATGCGGGGGGCACGTTGAAGATACAGGCCAGCAAGGACAACCAGAACTGGGTTGATGTCGGCTCCCAGAGTGCCATGGGCACGATTGAAACCTCCCTGCCTCCATCGCTCTATCCCGCCGACGTCATCTACCTCAGCCTATCAGGCGAGGCGAGCCAGAAGACTGGCACCAAGGACTCCGACCCAGGCGCCTTCCAGATTAACCTCTTCACCTACAAGGCGAGCCTTTCTGGCACACCGACCGAAATCAAGGGCACTACGCGTTTCGTGCAGATTCTTGACCGCGAAGACGACGTGCAGGTGGCCATTGAGAACATGGGCGACGCCCTGCCTGGCGGAAACAATGTCATCGTGCTGAACGTGAAGAACAACGCCGCACAAGCAAAGAGCTTCCGTCCCAATGCCTCCCTGTCGAAGGCAACAGGACAGCCTGTGGCATTTCAGGCTGCACCAGTGACGCTCAAGGTGGGCGAGTCGCAGCGCATTTCCATCGCATACGATGTGCCTGACACGGGGAATTGGCAAATCCAGGCGGCTCTCGGCGGTGATTCCAAGTACCGCATTTCAACGGAAATCAACGTGCCCGAGTTCTTCAGCATCAACTACGGCGAGATGCTGGCAGAGGGTGACAACGCTCTCTGGTGGGCCTCCTCTGGCTGGAAAATCTCCACAAAGCGCAACCTGCCCACCGTCAAGGGCAAGGCTCTTGCCATATCCGCTGCGCGCAACGAGGCTGAGGCAGCGCAGTTGGTCATCACCCCAAAGAAGGCGTTGAAGGGCGTGAAGGTCAGCGTCTCCGATTTGAAGAGCGGACTCTTTGGCGGCAAGGTCATTCCCGCATCTGCCATCGATGTGCTGAAGGTTTATTACCACGATGTCAAGGTCAAGACCGACAGCACGGGCATCCTTGGCCTCTGGCCCGACGCACTGCCCCCCATCAAGCCCGAGGGCTTTGAGAGTCCTGCCAATTTCAACCAGCCTGTCTGGATTCGCGTGAACGTGCCAAAAGACGCGAAGGCAGGGCTTTACAAGGGCACCATTACTGTCAGTGACGACGCTGGCTGGAGGGCCACTGTCCCGATGACGGTGGAGGTATTCGACTTCACCATGCCCGACGTGATGTCCTGCGAGACCGCCTTCGGCTTCGGTGTCGGGAACGCTGCCACCTACCACAAGGCGAAGACCTTCGAGCAGAAGCACAAGCTGTGGGAGATGTATATGGCGGAGCTCTCCAGGCACCACATCAGCATCTACGACCCAGGCCAGCTGGCACGCTTCGAGGTGAAGCTTGCGGGCAAAAACGCCAAGTGGAACAACTGCAAATACCTCGCCGACACACCTGCAAAAGGCGAATCCGCCATCCGCATCGAGGACAGTTTCACGAACAGGAACGTCTCCTCTGAATATGCAGAGAAAATCGCCATCCCCGAAGGAGGCTTCCTGTGCGAGTTCCAGTACAAGACGGAACAGCCAGGCGACGCGCTGCTTACCTTCACCTGCCAGGATGCTCATGGCAATTGGATGAGCGGTTGCAACAAGGACTTTGTCCTCAAGGGCGACGGCACTTGGCAGACGATGAAACTGGCGATAAAGGAGTTCAAGCCAGGCGCGAAAACCGTCCGCGTCACCCTGCGCGCCACGCGCTGGCGCGAGGATGGCTCGCCCGTCGGCATCTTGAATGCCGCCAATTTCATGCTGAAAGAAGCGGCCACGGGCAAGATGCTGATTGCGCCCGACACCATGCGTCCATACAAACTCGAAGACCTCAAGCTGGAGTTCAACTGGGACAAGTGGGATGCCTACGTGGAGGAGGCCTTCGCCAAATACCACGCCAATACCCTCAGAATGCCCGTGAGCGGTCTGGGCAGCGGCACTTTCCACGCCCGCCACGAACCAACTCTATTTGGCTTTGCTGAAAACACCCCCGAATACAACCGCCTGATGCCACTCTACTTCGGCGAAATCGAAAAGCACCTCCGTGAAAAGGGGTGGCTGGACAAGTGCTACGTCTATTGGTTCGACGAGCCAGACCCGAAGGACTATGAGTTCGTGATGAACGGCTTCCGCAAGCTGAAGAAATATGCGCCTGGCCTTCGCCGCATGCTGACGGAACAGGTGGAACCCGAGCTTATCGGCGGCCCCAACCTCTGGTGTCCTGGCAGCGCACATGTCCTCCGCAAGGACGTGGAGAGCCGCCACGCCGCTGGCGAACAGTTCTGGTGGTATGTCTGCACAGGTCCCAAGGCCCCCTACGCCACCCTTTTCATCGACCACCCAGGCACCGAGATGCGCGTCTGGCTCTGGCAGACCTGGGACTTCAACATTGATGGTATTCTCATCTGGGCGACGAACCACTGGACGAGCTCCTGCGCCTACCCCGATTCCCTCCAGAACCCCTACCTTGACCCGATGAGCTGGGTCTCTGGCTACGACACCCCCAAGGGCACCAAGAAGCCCTGGGGCAACGGCGACGGACGCTTCGTCTATCCTCCAGAAGTATGTGCCGACGGCACAGCGGAGACATTTGTGGATGAGCCTCCCGTGGGGTGCATCCGCCTGGAGATGCTGCGCGACGGCATCGAGGACTACGAGTACTTCGCAATGCTCAAGAAGCTGCTCGCCGCCAAGGGCGACAAGCTTTCAGCCTCCAAGCGCGCTGAGTACGAGGCCCTGCTGAAGGTGCCGGCGGATGTCACGACCTCCCCCATCAACTTCACTGGCTCGCCTGCCCCGATGGAGGCGCACCGCGCCAAACTCGCCAAGGCTATTGCTCAACTGCAGTAGTGGTTAGTGGTTAGTGGTTAGTGGTTAGTGGTTAGTGGTTAGTGGTTAGTGGTTAGTGGTTAGT
>JAFTAC010000388.1 GCA_017458805.1 Victivallales bacterium
AGGTCCTCGAACTTGGCAGAGTTCAAGGCGTTGATGGCTTCCGTGAAGGTGGCGTAGCCTTCGACCTTCTGGATGCGGCGCGGGGTCTTGGCCGCCTCGATGGCGCGCATCTCGCGCACGATGGAGTAGGGGGCGTGGAACTCGCGGTACTTGAAGACGCTGCGGCTGGTGAAGTAGAGGCTGATGGCCTGCAAAGCCTTCTCGCGTATCAGCTTGCATGCAGCCTTTGGCGCAAGGTGGTTTGCGCTGAGCTTGCTGTTGGAGTACTGCTCGGCGGTCAGGCCGCGCTTGTGGTCGTCTGGCAGAATGCCACGCTTGACGGGGGCTGTCACAACACCAGGCGTCAAGTCCTCTGCCTCACGGCAGAATGCCTCTTCGCCCGATACCATGATGGTGGGGATGCCCTGTTCCATGGCGCAGAGTGCCAGCTCGCCGAACTCGCCGATGGAGTAGCCGTTCACGCTAATGTCGTAGCAGGCGAAGCTGCCTGTGTGCGTGAGGTGGCTGTAGGGCGTGCCAGACTTCGCGTGCTGTCCGATGATGACCATGGCGTCGTAGCCTTCGTCAAGCCCCCAGGGGTAGATGGGCTTGTGGATGCCGCGCTCGTAGCGGCAGCGTTCGTCCAGCAGTTCAATGTCAATGGCGCCTGGGCCGTGGCCATCCAGTACGGTCACCGCGTCGGCTCCGCCTTCGAAGAAGCCATCGGCGGCGGCGTTGACCTCCTGGGTCAGCAGGCGTTTCGCCAAATCATAGTAAAGGTTGCCAGGCGTGCAGTAGTTCTTGAAATCCACGACGCCAGCGACGCCTTCCAAATCTGTCATGAGGTAAATATGCATGATTTCTTTCCTTATATTTGAAGTTTTTAGTGGGACGGATGGGACGGAGGGGACGGAGGGGACGGATGGGACTATAGTCTGGGGACTATAAGCCTTATTATTGTAGCATCCCTTCTGCAAGGGCGGCGGCCACATCGGGCTTGCCGAGTTCGCGCACGAGTGTGAGGGCGAATTCGAGGGAGGCGCCTGGGCCGCAGCCCGTGATGATTCTGCCATCGACCTCGACGCGGGAGGCGGTGTAGGCACCACCAATCTGCTTCTCGAACGAGGGGTAGCAGGTGTAGCGGTGGCCGTCCAGCACGCCTGCAGCCGACAGTGCAATCGGGGCTGCGCAGATGGCGGCGGCACGTTCGCCGTTGGCGACCACGTCCGCGATGAGCTTGCAAAGCGGCTTGCACTCGGCAAGGTGCTTGGCGCCTGGCATTCCGCCAGGGCAGACGACAAGCTGTAGTTCAGAAGCCTTCAGGCTGGAGAGCTTTGCATCCGTTTTGACCACGACGTTGTGGGAGCCCGTCACGAACTCCTTGTCTGTGATGGAGACCATTTCGACATTGAAGCCTGCGCGGCGGAGGACATCGACACTGGTCAGCGCCTCAACTTCCTCGAATCCGTCGGCAAAAAAAACGGCGATTTTCTTCATGGGGTAGTTTCCTTTGTTGGTTTATGGTAACTATCCAGAAGGCACAAGTTGCCAGATTTTCTGCGCCTTGCCGCTCCGCTTCGCTACGCGGCACGGCGCAAAGGAACTGGGGTATCGCTTGCCCGTGGGTTTCGCTCGCGCCAGAGGCGCTCGCTTCACCCACGGCTATGTTCTTGACGCCGCTTGCCCTTCTGAATAGTTACGGTTTATGCTTGATTTTGGTATTTGCGAAGATGACGTATGGGATGAAGAGCAGGTAGAGCAGTGCGGAAATCGTATAGACACCACGCACACCTGCATAGTAGATGACACCGCCTGAAAAGAGGGTGCTCAGCATGATGCCCGTGTTTTCCGCCGTGGTGTTCAGGCCGAAGACGAGGCCCTGCTTCTCCTTTGCGGTGATTTTCGTGATGAGCGTGAGGAAAATCGGGCCGATGCCACCGACCGCAAGATAGGCGAAGAAGCGGGCGACGATGAGGGAGGCGATGGAGGTGGCGTAGGCCTGCCAAAGCACGGCTGCACAACCAAGAACCAGAGCGGGGAGGATGATTTTGTTGGCACTGGTCTTGTCGGCCAGATAGCCGCAGAGCGCCCCAGCCAGGACGCCGCCCAGGGCGGCTGCAGCGCTGACGTTGCCCGTCCAGAAGGCAGCGGTCTTCTCGCCAACGATGCGTTTTGCGAGCTGCGGCAGGTAGGGCATCTCGAAGTAGCGGATGAATCCCAGAAGCAGTATCAGCGAGAGGACAATCCACACGCTGGTGCCCAGGGAGAATACTCCGTCTCCGCTCTGTTTTTCGCGCCTGGCCACTGGCTTGAAATCCTCATGTACGAACAGCACAATGATTCCCGAGAGCAGATAGGCACCTCCGCAGAACATAAAGGCGGCTGTGAAGCCGAAGTAGTTGACGATGAGCCCGCCGAAGAGGTAGCCGAGCATGTTGCCGCTCCAGAGGGCGGTGCTCAGCAGTCCCAGCGCGAAGCCATGGCGCTCCTTCGGCGTGCCTGAGACAATCAACGGCTGCGCAGCACTGGTCGTTCCTGTGAACATCGAGGCCAGAATGCGCAGGATGAAAAGCACCGTCATATTCGGTGCGTAAACCATCAGCGGGAAGATGATGGCATCCATAAAGCATGCACGGAGGAGCATAAGCTTGCGCCCATAGCGGTCCGCCAGGCGCCCCCAGATGGGGGCCATGACGGCGAAGCTGCCCGTGCTCACGAAGTGGAACCAACTGACAATCAGCCCCAGCGTGCGATCGTCCGTGATTCCATAGCGTTCACTGATGAAGAGCGGGATGAAGGGCAGGGCAGCTGCATAACCAATTACCACAAGTATCTGCGATATCCACAGTAACAGCAGATTTTTCTTCCAACGTTCCATCATCGACAATTACTCTTACTCCTGAATGGTGGCATCCACGACGCGCGGGCGGACAGGACACCCCTTGCACGCCTTCTTGAGCACCTCCATATGGCACTTTCTAAAGTCGGATAGCTTGAAGAACAGGAGCTCTGCATTGCCGAAAGTTTCCATTTTGACGAGGTTCCGCTTGAACATCAATGGCCAGGTCTCCTGGAGGCTGGAGGGTGGGCAGGGGCCGTTCCGCCAGGACCATGTCTTGACCATCTTGACGCTTCCGTCTGGGAAACGAACTGGGTACTGTTCGCCGAATGGACGCAGGCACGGCGCATGGACGGCGAACTCCGCCGTGTGCATGTAGGTGATGGCAGTGGCGCAGTTGATGGCAAGCACATAGCCGTCGTCCTTTTCAAGAAGGTCCAGCGGCGAGCCTTCGCCAACGGCACACACCTCGTGGTGGTGCTCCAGAAGCTCCTTGGAGCCTTTGCCCCAGGCCGCGACAGAGTGAGTAGGATTCAGGGAGCGTGTGACGCCTGGCATCTTGCGGAAAGTCTCCGTCAGAATACCGCATCTTGACGGGGTGGTCTTCGGGTCGAAGACACCATCTTCGTTGAAGTTGTAGAAGTTGAAGGTGGGCATGGCGAGCAGCCCCTTCGGGGTCAGTAGCTTCTCCAAAGACTTAATGACAGCCTTCGGGCCGCCCTCAAGTTGCCCCAGATAGCTGAAGGCTGAGTGGACAAAGAGCTTCATTCCTGCCTTGACGCCCAGTTTTTCAAAGACGGCTTCCAGTTCATCGACCGTGCCTGGCACAAAAGTCTTGACGCGCAGGTATCCGTATTTCTCGAAGATCTTGACGGCGTTGATGATGTTCTGAATCTGCTCTTTGGTGTAGTGCAATCCATCGCGATTGTACTCTGCGCGGAGGATGGCCTCGTAGAGGGTGGTGCGTCCGTTGCAGTGCGAATAGATGACATCAAAGCCTTCGCCGAGGGGGATGCGGTCATCGTGCGGGATTCTCGCCTGCGAGTGGATGCTGGCGGGCTGGATGGGCTCGATTATCATGTTTTTGGCGCGTCCGATGGCAGGCACGCCTCTTTCTGGAACGAAAGGAAGAGACTGACAGTAGGAGTCCAACTCGACTGAAGCATTGGCCAAAGCTACATTGAGGTTGTGCATAAATACCTTCAAATCCTCTTTTTGCTTCGGATTATGGAAAGGCATCCACGCACTAACGAAGCGTAGGATGATTTGCGCAGAGAGGAAGCACCACTTGCGCATAGCGTACTCCGGAGATATGGTGCCAGCCTTGAGCTCATCATAGATTGGCTGCAGGCGTTCCTTTGAGACTTGGATTGCGACATGCTCAATCTGGGACTTCATTTTCCTGCAATCGTCTTCGCGGAAGGTTGCAATGACTGCGGCGCAGAGTCCGAGGGAGGCTGCGGAGATGCGTGCCAGCTCCCAGCTGGTGTCGCTGAACTGCCAGCCCGAGTGGTGGTGGTAGGTGCGGTCGCTGCAGTGCAGCCCGTTGTTGGGGATGTGCATCAGCGCACCCGA
>JAFTAC010000389.1 GCA_017458805.1 Victivallales bacterium
AAAAAAAGAAGTAGCCAGAGCCTATGGCTCTGGCGTGATGTACACAGGGGCTCTGCCCCTGAGCAAAAAAAGAAGTAGCCAGAGCCTATGGCTCTGGCGTGATGTACACAGGGGCTCTGCCCCTGCTCCGAGAAGTAGCCAGGGGCTTTGACCCTGGCTATTCTGCATCAGAATAACCGCGAGCTTGAGCTCGCGGCACAGAACAGATGACAACCGCGAGCTTGAGCTCGCGGCACAGAACAGATGACAACCGCGAGCTTGAACTCGCGGCACAGAACAGGTGTCAACCGCGAGCTTGAGCTCGCGGCACAGAACAGAGATATCAACCGTAGGCAGAAGCCTGCGGCACAGAACGGGCAGGCTACCACCCGCCGAATACAGCTCCGAAGAGGTCTGCGATGGCGGGCTTCATGTCTGCTGGGATGCCTGTGTAGGCGGAGATGTCGTCGGTATCGGCGAGGAAGGCGAGCAGCTTGGATGCTGCGGTTACATACTTTGCGCTCAAGTCGAAGCCGATTTTGTCGAGGGTGTTGTCAATGCGGTGGTGGTAGAAGAGGCCAGCGGCGCAGTTGAGTCGGGATACCCAGATGCCTGGCACGCCGCAGGCTGCGAATGGGAACTGGTCCGTGTAGGGGACAAGCCCCTGGTTTTCCGTATAGTAGATGCCGTCTGCGTTGAAGGTCTGCTGGATTTTTTCCCGCAGTTTGGGATTGGCGTTGACGGTGAAGTTGCCCCAGCCCATGGCAGAGCCGAAGGAATCGAAGTTGCACATGAAAACACCGTTCTTTTCGATTTCTGCGCGATGGCTGCGCACGTAGGAGGCACTGCCGACGGAGAGCTGCTCTTCGGCACCGAAGCTGATAAGCCGCAGAGTGCGCTTGTGGGGTGTTTGCGAGAGGATGCGTGTGAGCTCCAGGACGGCTGCAGAGCCGATGGCGTTGTCGTCAGCTCCGACTGTGGCGGCCTGGGTGTCGTGGTGTCCGCCTGCGTAGAGCACGCCCGAGTTCGGGTCGGTGCCAGGCAGTTCGGCGATGACCACGGTCGTCGTACTCTTGAGGCGTTCGCCCACCACGTTGATTTTCGCCTTGGTGGCGCCTTCGGTGTTCCACCGCCAGGCATCCTTGTAGGCTACGTTCAAGCTGGGGACGGAACCGTATTTGGCGACATAGGCAGGGAAGAGACCATCTGCCAAAGCATATTCGGCGGGGTAGCGCGTATCGACGAACAGGATGAAGGCGGGGGTCGCTTCCATCAGGCGGCGGTAGTTCTCCTCACTTTCAATGTGGCATCCCAGATGGACAACCGCCTTGCCGCGCAGGTAGGAGAGGTCGGGCTGCTTGTAACCCGTTGCTGTATCGAAGAAGACGATCTCCCCTTCCACATCCTTTCCGCCTGTTGATGCGGCTGAGCTGAAGAGGGAGCAGGGGAACTCGACCCACTTTCCGCCCAAGGAGACTTCCAGGTGTTCGTATGAGACACAGCGTGCGAAAACGGGATACTCCTCTATTGAAACATGGGGTGTGAAGGCTGCCATCTGCGTGGCAAGGTAGCGAGCGGCCTTGGCCTCGCCTTCCGTACCTGCCAGGCGCAGGCCGATTTCCTCCGTCAGAACGCTGACCGTCTTTTTAAGATTGGATGCTGATGCTTGCATGGGTATGATTCCTTAGTTGTAGAGGGCAATAACAAACTTGTTTGTAAAATTATGCATTAAGCTTAAGCATATAGTTGTGCATGTTTTAGTTGCGCCCTAACGGGCGCCTGGAGCCACGGAGGGCTTCCCCCCACGCTGCGCGCCCTTTGGGCGCTTGCGTGGGGTTACGCATGGTTGCGCCCTAACGGGCGCTGCCGCTCTGCGGCCTCTGCTCCAAATGCTTTTTGAAAAGAATGCTTAAGCAATGTATTTCTCGATAAAAGCTTATTTTTTCGCTGGTTGTGGAACATGTTGGATGCGGATGGGGGCAGGAGTGGTGGGCAGAGGCAGGGCGGCCTTTTCGAGGTCGGTCCAGAGGGTGCCATCGCCAGCGTAGATTACCTTGGTGGTGATCTTGGGGTTGAGGGCCTCCACAGCCTTCATATAGGCGAGATACTGTCCGCCTCCCAAGGCTTTGGAAAGCATGGCCTCGCCCAGGGCGCTTTCATTGGCGGTGAGGAACTTGACATTCGCCTCCGTTTCACCCTTCAGGCTGGTGATTTTCGCCATAAGTTCAGAACGCTTGACGCCGATTTCGGCGACTTTCAGCTTGACCTCCGCTCCAATGGTCTCCACTTCACGCTTGCATTCGGCGGCGGTGGTGGCCACCAACTTCTCGGTCTCCTGGATGACCTCGCGGCGGCGCTGCTCAATCAGCTCCGTCTCCGTGTTCAGTTCGCCCAGTTTCTTGGCGGTCTCCTGCATGGAGATGTTGGTCAGGTTCTGTTCCTGCGCAAGGCTGACGGCGCGGATGGGCTGCAGGATGTCCATTGGTATCTCCACCGTGCGGATGATGGCGTTGTGAACGATGATGTTCTTGGTGGCCAGCGTCTTTTCAAGCTCCTCGCGCAGGTCGTTCTGGAACTTTTCGCGCCCTTCGCCAAGGATGAAGTCCTGGGCACCGTAGCTGGAGCCTTTCAGACGGGAGACGGAGAGCACCTGCGGGAGGATGATTTTCTCCACAACTTGCGGCAAGTCGCCATAGAGCAGGTAGATTTTAGAGATGTGCTCGGGCAACAGCTCGAACTCGACGGTCATCTCCAGCGAGACCTTGAAGCCGTCTCTGGAGGGGAACTCCACCGCCTTGCTGACACCGAAAATCTGGGCTTCAGGGCTGATGGCAGGAATGCCCATGCCTGCTGCGCTTGCCATATCGGCCATGGCCTCTTCCCGCATAGGCATTTTGGCCTTGACATCTCCACGTACCATTTTTGATGCGGGCTTTGCATTTTGCTTCATCACCCTGTTGAAGGATTCCTTGACGCTGGGCTGGACCATCTGCGACTGGTTCTGGCGGCGTAGCTCCTGCTGGAAGTTCAGCGTGTTGGTCTCCAGCTCCTTCATGGCGGTGTTGTTGGATACCAGCCTGGACTTCGCATTGAAGACGCTGCCGCCCTTGTTGCCAGAGGTCATGGAGACCTGGTTCATGCCGATTTCAATCACGTTGACCTGGTAGGCATAGCGGTTGATGTAGTAGAGACCTGGCTGAAGGACATCTTGCAGCACACCCTTTTCGCCGATGGATGCGAACTCGCCTGGCTTTGGGGAGGTGCCCGTCTGGCTAGTCACGACGCCGACATAGCCAGCGGGGATATTGATGGCGTCGGCGATTTCGATGGTGTAGCCTTCGGGATTCAGGCGATAGAGACCAGGGCCCAGCACGTCGCGCCAGACGCCCTTGCTGCTGTGGTCAGGGGCGATGATTTCACCAGCAGGAAGCTCTTTGCCGACTTTGGAGATGACAATGCCAATCTTTCCAAGGGGGATTTCCGTCGCCTTCACGATGCGTACATCGTACTTGACGGGGTTTAGGAAATGGCGTCCTTCTGGCAGAACCTCTCGCCAGATACCCTTCTCGCCGCGTTCGACGAGGATGGTGCCTGGTGCGGGCTCCTTGCCTGATTTGGCCGTCACAATCGCCATACTGCCAGAGGGAACATAGATGCGATAGCTGTCCCAGATTATCAGGATGACGATAAAGAGGAAGAGCACTGCAAAAAAGGAACCGAATCCCGCAGCGAGGATGTTTTTTATCGAAGCAGATGGATTGATCTTATTCATTTGTCACCTCCGTTGTTTTGGGCATTGTTTGCAGGCTGCTTGTTTTCAACGGGTTTTGGCTGTGGTTTCGGCGGCGTTTTGGGTGGTGGAGGTGTTCTTTGTGCGGTGGGTGCCTGTTGTTTTTGCAGGCTGTCGAAGGGAAGGCCGAATCCGCCATTGCCGGCGCCATTGTACATGATGCTCTGGATGTTCGGCATGATTTTCTGATAGAGCATGGCATTGACGTAGGCTTCGCCTGAGCCATACGCGGCAATCTGCTGGTTGAGCACTTCTGCAGCCTTGATGTTCTGCGCGGTGATGATGGAGCGCTGTGCCTGGGCGGCATTGATGGCGGCCTTTGCCTCAGCCTCCGCCGTCTTGTAGTCAAGCTCGGCGACTTGGAGCTGGGTCTGTGCAGCGATTTCTGCCTCCGCCCCTCTTTGCTTGGCCTGGATGACCATCGTCATCTTCTCTGTTTCGGCGGCAATTTTCTTCAAGTTCTGTTCTGCAAGCATCTTTTGGCGAGCCAGTTCTGCCTCGGAACGTGCCCGTTGAATCTCCTCGGAGTACTTCTTCGCCTCCTGCTGCGCCAGCTCGCGCTTGCGGATAATCTCCGCTATTTCCTGCGGAACGATGATGTCGCGAATCAAGACGGAGTTGATTTCAATGCCCCATTTGCGGCAGTTCTCCTTCAGGAACTTCTCCAGTTCACGCTGGAAAAGCTGGCGGCTCTCGCCGACGATGAACTCAGTCGCCCCCTTCTTGCTGCCTTCGATGCGCGAGAAGCCGTGGACGGAGGGGAGGATGATCTTGTTCAGGATGTCCTCCATGTCGCCGACCACTTGCATCAGGCGCGGGGCCTTTTCAGGGATGATGTTGAACTCGACGGTGCCCTCCAGGGAGACCTGGAAGCCGTCGATGGTTAGGAATGTGATGGCGTCATCGCCCGCGAACTCATGCCGCTGGCTCTGGATGTTAACGGATATGACGTTGTAGATGAATGGGTTGAGGCGGTGTGTGCCCTCTTTAAGGATAGTGCTGACAACGCCTTTCTTGCCTTCTGCGACCAGAAAGCCCTCCTCGTTTTTGAAGTCGTTTTTCACGCCGTTGAAGATGTCGCTGCCAGTCAGGTTGGTCACGACGCCGATGTTGCCAGGGAGAATCTTGATGTCTTCAAAGAGCCTGACTTCGTAGGCGTATGGGTTGATACGGTGGCGACCAGTGCCCAGTACCTCGGGTAGAATGCCTTTTGACTGGTCGTCGTTGGCGATGATGCCGCCCGCCGCCTGGTTCTTGCCGTACTTGCGCACGAGCACGGCGAACTTGCCAGCGGGGACTTCGGTGACGGGGTGGATTTCCCAGTCCCAGATATAGGGGTTGCGGAAATAGCGTCCCTCGCCAAGAACCTCCAGCTGGATGCCCTGCTGACCTGGCTCAAGTGCGATGACGTCCTCTGGGGGCAAGTCTTTGCCTGTCTTCCGTATGAGGACGGCGATACTGCCGTTGCCTGGCTCGATTCGGCAGAAGTTCCAGATGAAAACAGGCCCGCCAAGGACTAAAAGCACGATGATGATTCCAATTAGTTTTTTCACATTAAACCTCCTTGAGTCATGTGTGGATAAAACAATTTTAGCTATAGTATAAGTGATAAGTGTGAAAAAGCAAACTACCCAATGCATTTCTATGAAAGGAAGGCAACAACATTTTCGGCCCATCGAGACCATGAGTGTGCCTGTGCGTGGAGCCGTCCTTTGGCAATTGTATCTTGCAGGGCCGGTGGAAGCTCCAAACATGAAAGCATCGCATCGGCAAGGGCGTTGGAGTTGTTGGTTTCAAAGGGAATACCGTTGCCGCCAGATGCTTCCAGGAGGGCGGGGTGGTTGCTGTGGATGACGGGGGTGCCCGCCGCCATGGCCTCTAGAACTGGCAGGCCGAAGCCCTCTTCCGTGGAGGGGAAGACGAAGGCGGCTGCGTGCTGATAGAGGGCAGGAAGTTGCTCGGATGGGACCCTGCCGAGCGTGAGGAGTCGTCCAGGGAGTGTTTGCTGCAAGCGTGCAATCTCTTGCGTGATGCCAGTGCTCTTCCAGGCGATGCGTCCTGCAAGCACAAGGTTTGCGTCGCAGGTGTGGGCGATGGATTCAAATGCCTTCAGCAGTGTGGGCAGACCCTTTTTGGGTTCTATGTTGCCAACGAACAGAAAATAAGGCGCTGCGGACAAAACGTTTGGACGCGGTTTGGGAGATGCGAAAAAGTCGTAATCAACCCCGAGGTTGACGACGTGTGTCTTGGAAGCGACTTCGGGGAAGTGAGCGCTTAGCCGTTCGGCGACATAGTTGGTGGAGACGACGATGACGTCGGTGCGTTTCACGCTAGGGGGAAGCAATGTCTTGATGTGAAGGGCATTGAGCGTGGAGCAGAGTTCTGGGTGGTCCAGCGCGATGACATCGTGTACATGAAGGATGACGGGGCATTTGCAGCGAATGGGGCAGGTGTAGGCAAGGGCGAGCAGAGCCTCTGCACGAAGCCTCTGGAGGGTTCGGGGCAGTGCGAGCTGCTGCCACAGAATGCGCCCTGTCGTGCGACGCGCCCAGCAGGGCTGTGGAGTCATCCCCTGCACTGTGCCGAAGACGAACGTATCTGGCACCAAAGTGGAAACCGCATTGGCTTCGTTCAGAACTGCCAGCTGCACCCCTGAAAAGGGCGGCTTGGCTACTGTTGCGTCTATGGCAAGTTGCATGGGTAATATTATTTTGCAGGAAATTGTTTATTACACTAATATATAGTATTTGGGGAAAATATCCATAAAGGGATTGCAAGAAAACACTCTGTGCTTACCCCCACAAAAAAACGCTTCGATTGAAAAAATATGCGTAACTCTATTGACAACTGAAAAACACGGTTTATATTATGTAGCGATTGATAAGAACGAACCTCGATTTTACCGAAAACCCTCCATGCGTCAAACTCTTTCATACGCGAACTTCTACTTTTATTACGGCTACTGGTGGTTTAGAAGCCGTGGGATGGTCGCGCACGCCCTGAAAGGATAGCCTGGAAAACCTCTGGAAAATCAGATTGGAAACCTAAAGCTCCGTAGCAGACCTCCCCGAAAAATGCTACGGAGCTTTTTGTATTTTTCTCCAATTCAAATGCATTCCAAACCGGAGAAAACCCATGATTGTCGTTCTGAAAGAAAACCCGAATCCCCGCCAGCTGGACAACCTTATCCAGTGGTTGAAAAGCCTGAACCTGGACGTGCATGTCTCGTCTGGCTCCCAGCAGACGGTGCTGGGACTGGTGGGGGACACCACCTCTGTTGATATCGACCTTGTGCGCGCGCTGGACATCGTCGCCGACGTCAAGCGCATCCAGGAGCCCTACAAGAAGGCGAACCGCAGGTTTCACCCGCAGGACACCATCATCCAGATTGCGGAAGGCATCAGCATCGGGGGCGGGAACTTCCAGATGATTGCAGGGCCGTGCTCCGTGGAATCGCCCGAGCAGATTTGCGAGGTGGCGAGGGACGTGAAGGCCTCGGGGGCCACCATCCTGCGCGGCGGCGCGTTCAAGCCTCGCACCTCACCATACGCCTTCCAGGGGATGCATGCGGAAGGCATCAAACTTCTGCTGGAGGCAAAGGCGGAGACGGGGATGCCGATCATCACAGAGATTATGGACATCGGCCAGCTGGATCTCTTTGGCGAGGTCGATATCATCCAGGTGGGCGCGCGCAACATGCAGAACTTCGAACTGCTGAAGCACTTGGGGCGGACGGGGAAGCCCATCCTGCTGAAGCGCGGCTTGGCGAACACCTATCAGGAGCTGCTGATGAGCGCAGAGTACATCATGAGCGGCGGCAACGAGCAGATCATCCTCTGCGAGCGCGGCATCCGCACTTTCGAGACCTTCACGCGCAATACGTTGGATATTGCCGCAGTGCCCGTACTCAAGGAGTTGTCGCATCTGCCCGTCGTCATCGACCCCAGCCATGCCCTAGGTATTGCAAGGTTTGTGCCGACGATGGCGGTCGCCGCCGTGGCGGCAGGCTGTGATGGTCTGATGATCGAGGTCCACAACGATCCACCACATGCGAAATGCGATGGGCCGCAGTCCTTGCGCCCCGAGGCATTTGACGCCCTGGCAAAGCGCGTCAAGGCGATGCGCGAACTGGTTGTGTCGCAGGAGGGCTGACGATGGACGTTGGAATCATCGGGCTGGGGCTGATAGGCGGTTCTTTGGCGAAAAGCATCAAGACGAATACCGAGCATCGCGTCTATGGCTATGACATCCAGGAGTCCGTCGTCAAACGGGCGCAGTTGGTGGAGGCCATCGACGGTTTGCTGGACGACGAAAAACTGGCACAGTGCAAGATTGTGCTTATCGCCTTGTATCCAGAGCAGATTGAAGCGTGCCTGAAAGAGTATGCAGACAAGTTCCCCAAAGGCTCCATCGTCGTTGATTGCGGCGGCATCAAGCGGGACATCTGTCGGCTGGGGCAGTCTCTCGCCGCGAATCACGGCTGGACCTTCTGCGGCGGCCACCCCATGGCGGGCATCGAGAAGTCGGGCTTTGCGGCAGCGCGCCAGAGCCTTTTCGCCAAGGCGACGATGATTCTTGTCACCCATCCAGACGTGAAGGATCTGGCCTGGCTGACGATGCTCAAGCGGTTTTTCCTGTCGCTGGGCTTCGGGCGTATCAAGATTGCGACGCCAGAAGAGCACGACCGCATCATCGCCTACACCTCGCAGCTGGCGCACGTCCTCTCCAGCGCGTATGTCAAGAGCCCATCGGCGCTAGTGCATACGGGTTTTTCCGCAGGGAGCTTCAAGGACATGACCCGCGTGGCGACGCTTGTCCCCGACATGTGGTCGCAGCTCTTTCTGCAGAACCGCGAGCCGCTTCTTCGGGAACTGAACGGCCTAATCGAGAGGCTGACGCAGTACCGCGATGCCATTGAGCAGGAGAACAAGGAGGGGCTGGAAATGCTGCTGGCGGAGGGGCGTGACGTAAAGGCGCAGGTTGATGCTTTGGAAAAGGCGGCCATGGCGCAGTTGGAGGCGGAGAAGAAGCTATGAGCAGCACCATAGAGGTCAAGACAGGAAAGCCCTATTCCATCCATGTCGGCGGCGCTCTTCTTGCGAGGGCAGGCGAGCTGATGACAGCTGTCCATGCGCCTGGCAGAATCGCGGTGGTGACGGACAGCAATGTGGCGAAGCTGCACTGCCCGACGCTGGAAAACTCCCTGAAAACGGCGGGATTTGAGCCACACGTCCATGTTTTTCCAGCGGGCGAGGCCTCCAAGACGCTGGCGACCTACGCAGGCATTCTGCAGTTCCTTGCGGAGAACCGCTTTACGCGCACCGATGTGGTCATAGCTTTGGGCGGCGGCGTGACGGGGGATTTGACGGGCTTTGCGGCTGCAACCTACTTGCGCGGCATCCGCTTTGTGCAGATACCGACGACCCTGCTGGCGATGGTGGATTCCTCCGTCGGTGGCAAGACGGGCGTTGATTTGCCCTCTGGCAAGAATCTGGTGGGTGCGTTCCACCAGCCATCGCTTGTGGTATGCGACACGAATGTCACTGCCACACTACCCTCGGAGGTTTTTGCCGATGGCGTTGCGGAGGCGTTGAAGACTGCGGTGCTGCGGGATGCAAAGCTATTTGCCCTGATGGAGCAGGGGGCGTGGAGCACTCATCTGGACGAGGTGATTGGTACGTGCATCCGCATCAAGGCAGATGTCGTTGAAGCCGATGAGTTTGAGCATGGAGAACGGAAACTCCTGAACCTTGGCCATACCTTGGGGCACGCCATTGAAAAGTGTTCGAACTACACGATTTCCCACGGCCACGCTGTGGCGATGGGGCTGGCGGCTGTCGCCAGAGCCGCCGTCGCGAATGGCCTCGCCCCGCAGGAGCTTTCGGACTGCATCAGCAATGCGCTCCAAAACAACAACTTGCCAGTTTCATTGCCGTTGCCGATTGCGGAACTGTTGCCCGCCATTGCCAGCGACAAGAAACGTGCAGGCTCCAAGCTCACTCTTGCTGTGCCGCTCT
Organism: Victivallales bacterium; assembly: GCA_017458805.1. Taxonomy (GTDB): domain Bacteria; phylum Verrucomicrobiota; class Lentisphaeria; order Oligosphaerales; family Oligosphaeraceae; genus RGIG3456. The sequence continues at coordinate 9,787 of JAFTAC010000389.1, forward strand.
CCATCGGCAACTGTACCCTGTTGGAACTTCCTTTGCAGGAGGCGCAGGAGTTTCTGCGTAAAGGAGCCTAAGATGACAAGCTACACATTCTCACCATTCGATGTGTGCGGTAGCGTCGAGGCCATCCCCTCGAAGTCCGTTGCTCACCGCGTCCTGATTGCGGCGGCCCTGGCAGATGAAGCGACAGATGTGGTCTTTTCAATGGAATGCGCGCGCTCTAAAGGAGCGCGTGCGCAGGACGAAGTTGGCGAGCATGGGAGTGTGCCTACAGGGGGGCTTGGCATTTCAGCTGATATAGAGGCGACGGTTCGCTGCATTGAGGCATTAGGGGCCAATGTCATGCCTGGGGAGAACAGTTTGTGTGTTATTCCAGAGGATGTCCCCGTTGGACCAGTGGAGTTTGACTGCGGAGAGAGTGGTTCCACGCTTCGCTTTATGTTGCCTGTCGCTGCCGCACGCTTAAAGGATGGTGCGGTGTTTTCAGGTTCAGGGCGTTTGCCGAACAGGCCACTGGGGGAACTATGTGAAGGTTTGCGGGCAAATGGGTGCTCCTTGTCTGCCAATTCTGTACCGTTGACACTGACGGGAAGGTTGACTGGCGGGGTGTTTCTGCTTCCTGGCAACATCAGTTCACAGTTTATCACAGGGTTGCTTTTGGCATTGCCTATCACCCCAAAAGGTGGTTGCATCAAGCTGACAAGCCTGCTGGAATCCTCCGATTATGTGACCATGACTTTGCAAGTCTTAGAGCAGTTTGGTATCGTAGTGGAAAGATTGGCGGACGGCTGGAGAGTTCCTGGCGGACAAACCTACCATTCGCCTGGTAGAATCGTTGTAGAGGGGGACTGGTCCAATGCGGCAGCTTTGCTTTGCGCGGGTGCGATTAACGGCAAGGTGACAGTCCACGGGCTGAATGCAACATCAGCGCAGGGGGATAAGAGGATTATGGAGTTTTTGCGTGGTTTTGGGGCGGAGGTTGTTGCTGATGGCGATTCGATTACTGTTGCTTCACGTTTGCTTCACGGTGTAACGCTGGACATCTCGGAGAATCCAGACTTGTTTCCCGTGCTGGCGGTTGTGGCGGCGGCAGCCGAAGGGCGCACGGTTTTGGCAAATGCCAAGCGTGTGCGCATGAAGGAGTGCGACCGCCTCTCTGGTATGGCGGAGATGCTTACCGCCATCGGCGCAAATGTGACCGAGACGGAGGATTCGCTCATCATAGACAGCGGTGCACCTTTGCATGGGGCGCATGTGAATGTCCACAATGACCATCGTCTGGTGATGGCGGGGGCCTTGCTTTCGCTGGCAGCAAAAGCGGATATAGAGGTTGACAACGTGGAGGCCGTCAACAAGTCCTATCCACGTTTTCTTGAAGATTGGAAGTATTTGATATCGAAGGAGTGCGAATTGCTATGAGCTCGATATTTGGTGATAAAGTGAAGGTATCGGTGTTTGGGGAATCCCACGGGGCTGCCATTGGCGTGGTGGTCGATGGGCTTCCGGCTGGCGAGGTCGTTGATATGGAGGCGGTCAGTCGTTTTATGGAACGGCGCGCACCTGGACGCAACCGCCAGTCAACGGCCCGCAAGGAAGGCGACAAGCCAGAAGTGCTGTCGGGTCTGCTGGATGGCCACACTTGCGGTGCACCGCTCTGCGCCATCATCCGCAACGAGGACAAGCGTTCGCAGGACTACGCCAAAATGGCGAACATCCCGCGTCCAGGCCATGCGGATTTCACCGCCGAGCTGAGATACCACGGTTTTCAGAACCGCGCGGGCGGGGGGCATTTTTCGGGCCGGCTGACGGCGCCGCTGGTCTTTGCGGGAGCCGTTTGCAGCCAGCTGTTGTCACGCTGTGGCGTGACGGTTGGCGGCCATATCCGCTCCATTGGCCGTGTGGATGATGCGCCGTTTGACCCAGTTGCCATTACCCCCGAGGAGCTGCGGGCTGTGACGGAGAAGTCGTTTCCTGTCGTCGATGATACATGTGGGAAAGCAATGTGCGATGAGATAGAAGCGGCGCGTCTTGAGGGGGATTCCGTGGGCGGTGTCATTGAGTGCGCGGCAGTTGGCTTCCCAGGTGGAATTGGTGACCCGATGTTCGATGGGATTGAGAACCAGCTGGCGAAGGCACTGTTTGGGATACCCGCCGTGAAGGGAGTGGAGTTTGGGGCTGGTTTTGCTGCTGCGAGGATGCGCGGCTCGCAATGTAACGACCCATTTACTGTGAAAGAAGGGCGTGTGGCGACGACGACCAACAACCACGGCGGCATCTTGGGTGGCATCAGCTCTGGAATGCCCATCGTGTTCAGGGTGGCCATCAAACCAACGCCTTCCATTGCAAAGCCGCAGCAGTCGGTGGATTTGGCGGCGATGGTTCCAGCCGAGTTGGTTGTGCAGGGGCGCCACGACCCATGCATTGTCCCCCGCGCCGTACCAGTGGTCGAAGCAGTGACGGACATTGTCTTGTTGGATTTATTGTTGAATAATTAATTAGGAGTTGATGATTATGGAAGTAAATGATTGCAGTAAACGGATTGACGAGATAGACGATGCGCTGCTAAAGCTGTTCAAGGAGCGCATAGAGCTATCGGAGGAAGTGGCTCGCGTGAAGAACGAGCAGAAGCAGCCCTTGCCGGCGCCTGCACGGGAGCGAGAAATCATGCATCGCATCTCGCAGGAGGCGGGGCCTGAGCTGGTCAATGATGCGCAGATGCTCTTCAGTACCATTCTGGATTTGAGCCGCAGCGCCCAGCGTCGCGTGATTCATCACGGTGAAAAGACGCCGTTGGGGGACAAAATCCGCGCGGCGATAGCCTCCACGCCTGACTTTCTGCCAAACATGCCGACGGTGGCTTGCTGCGGAATTGATGGCTCCTACGCCTTCCAGGCGGCAGAAAAAGCCTTCGGTCATGCGATGATTAGCGGCTTCAAGAATTTCGAGGCCGTGGCGCAGGCCGTGGAGCGCGGACTGTGTCAGTATGGCGTTCTGCCCATTGAAAACAGCACATTTGGCACGGTGAAGCCTGTCTATGACCTGATGGGCAAGTACAACTTCTTCATCGTGCGCGCCCTCAAGCTCCATGTGCGCCATTCGCTGCTGGTTAAACCTGGCGTGAAGTTGGAGGACATCAAGGAGATTGTCTCCCACGAGCAGGCGGTGGGGCAGTGCGGCGATTTCATCCGCGCGTTGAAGGATGTTCAAGTGACGACAGGGATGAACACCGCTGTCGCCGCACGCGAAGTGGCCGAGGGGAGCCGCAGGGACATCGCTGCGATAGCCTCCCCGATGTGCGCTGATTTGTATGGGCTAGACATCCTGAAGGAGGATATCCAGGACCACGACAACAACTACACGCGCTTCATCTGCATCTCGCGCGAACTTCAGATTTACCCTGGAGCGAACCGTGTCAGCGTGACCCTGCGCCTGCCGCACCGTGCTGGTGCGCTCTCTCGCTTCATCTCCCGCTTTGCCGCCCTGGGGCTGAACCTGACCAAGCTGGAAAGCGTGCCGCTTCCTGGTAGCGACTTCGAGTTCTCCTTCTACTTCGACTTCGATGCATCCGTCCGCGCAAAGGGCGTGACGGAGCTTCTGGACGAGCTTTCCATGGACGCGGCGCAGTTCGTCTTCCTGGGCAACTACATTGAACTTTGAGTTTTAGCCATTATATTTTTAATCTGTTTTGTTCCAAACAACAAGGAGTGCAAACAAATGAGCAAGACCAGTGAGATCCCCTACAAAATCTATCTGACGGAAGAAGAGATGCCGAAGGCATGGTTCAACGTGCGTTCTGCGATGGCGAAGAAGCCCGCGCCTCTGCTGAACCCCGCCACCAGGCAGCCCGTCACACTGGATGATTTGAGCCACGTCTTCTGCCGCGAACTGGCTAAGCAGGAACTGGATGACACCACCGACTTCATCCCGATTCCAAAGCCGATCCTCGACTTCTACAAAATGTACCGTCCCTCGCCGCTGGTTCGCGCCTACTTCCTGGAGAAGGAACTCGGCACCCCCGCCCACATCTACTACAAGTTTGAGGGCAACAACACATCGGGCAGCCACAAATTGAACTCCGCCATCGCGCAGGCCTACTATGCGAAGGAAGAGGGACTGACCAGCATCACCACCGAGACGGGGGCCGGGCAGTGGGGCACCGCCCTTTCCATGGCTTGTTCGTTCTTCGGGCTGAAGTGCCATGTCTATATGGTGAAGTGCTCCTACGAGCAGAAGCCGCACCGCCGCGAAGTCATGCGCACGTATGGCGCGGAAGTGACCCCGTCGCCCTCCAACACCACCAAGGTCGGGCGTGAGATTCTCGCGGCCCATCCAGGCACCAACGGCAGCCTTGGCTGCGCTATTTCCGAGGCGGTTGAGACGGCTGTCAGCACGCCGAACTGCCGCTACACCCTCGGCTCCGTTCTCGCCCAGGTTCTGCTTCACCAGAGCATCATTGGCCTTGAGACGCAGGCCGCGCTGAAGAAATACGGCATCGAACCCGATGTCATCATTGGCTGCGCAGGCGGCGGCTCCAACCTCGGCGGTCTGATTTCGCCGTTTGTTGCCGACAAGCTGAACGGCAAGTCAAACTGCAACATCATCGCCGTCGAGCCCGCATCCTGCCCGAGCTTGACACGCGGCAAATATGCGTATGACTTCTGCGACACGGGCCGGGTGTGTCCGCTCCAGAAGATGTACACGCTGGGGCACGACTTCATCCCGTCCGCAAGCCACGCGGGCGGCCTGCGCTACCACGGCATGAGCGCGACGCTTTCGGAGCTGTACGACCAGAAGCTCATGGAGGCGCGCGCGGTGGAGCAGACGAGCGTGTTCGCGGCGGCGGAGCAGTTCGCGCGCGTGGAGGGCATCCTGCCCGCGCCGGAGTCCAGCCATGCAATCCGCGTGGCTATCGACGAGGCGCTCCGCTGCAAGGCGGAAGGCAGGGAGGAGACGATCCTCTTCGGCCTCACCGGCACGGGCTACTTCGACATGGTCGCCTACGAGAAGTTCAACGACGGCTCGATGTGCGACTACATCCCGACGGACGCCGACCTCAAGGCGAGCTTCGCGAAGCTGCCCCAGGTGTGATGGCGGGCGGCAGCTTCGCGCCGGCCGACGTGGCATCAGTGGTCCGTCATTTGTGTTTCTGGACAGATCGCTTTGATCTGAATCTGGACGTTAAATATCCAATTCCCGTTCGGCAGATGGCGATAATCTCCGTTCGCAATGCCTTATACAGGCATCCGAGCATCATGAGCATGGCGAATATGCGTACTTCAGGCCGCAAAACGGTGAAGCCATATTGAAAGAAGAGCAGCGTTCCCGCAACTACATGATATGCTATCCCAAATGGCCACCAGAACACCGCAGCAGCCGCACATGGTATTGCGTAATACTGCATGGCCATTGCAGGGGTGAATGCGAACAGGCCAAGGGTATATATCAATCCGCTCGTAAAGCAACTTGCTTTCCGGGAGAAGAAGCCAAGCCCCACCATTAGCATCGCAAACAGCAATGTTGATGGAATGACTCTGACTATCATCTTGGGAAGAAAGCAGCGATTGAAATCATCCGTCGGCATGCTTCTGTACAGGAAGACATTTTTCGCGATGCCTATTAAGGGATGCTTCAATGGCTCTATGTTTTCCCTGTAGTACTGCCCGGCGGCTTTCCTGTGAAATGGCAACTGCACGAGTTCGGAGCAAGTAAGATTCGTCCTTGAGATCGCGTGAACAACTTTTTTGTGGAGATCCATGTCCAGGATGCCTGAGTAAGGCGCAAAAGACCCCAGGAATATCATCAAGGGAATTGCGCAGCATAGGATTCTCCTCTTCCACGCCATTTGTCTGAACAGGAACCAGAACGGCATGAACACGAATATATGCTTTATGGTTATGCTTATGCCTAACAGCGCCACACCACACCAATATCCGGCATGTTTTTCATGCTCTGTTTTTGATGATCCGTCCAGCAGTGCAAGCGCCGCAAACGCGGCCAGGATTGCAAGATTGTCAAACTGGTTGTGGAAGCCGCTGATGTGTATCGATATGTTGGACATCGTGAAAATCAGAGCCGGGGCAAACAGTTTTCGTCTCCAGAGCATCGCCGCTATCCCTATGTCGGCTAAGCTGAGCAGAAGGATTATTCCCTCTCTAAAGTGGGAGCCAAACAATGTCCTGATAAAGTCAAGTGTCAGAAACCAAATCGGCCCGTAGTTGTACCGATAGGTTTACGCATATACGTTTTTGCCTGAGCTTACGATGTCAGAAACGATCATGTAGGATTCGAAGTCGAAATTCCAGCCTTTCATGCTTGCACAGAACTTGCATATCATCGATATCGCGGATACACATGCAAATACACACCACCCGCGACTCGAATCAAGGGAGAATGAGACCGTCTGCCAGAAGCTTTTCGCCGCCGCCTTGAAGAGTCTCCAGTTCTTGATGCTCACTTCTCCGGTGGTGCGGTCGCGCTGCGGCACTCGGGTTTCGAAACATCGCATCCTGGACTGTGCTGCAAGTCCGCTCAATATGACATTTGGCGCGAAGCTCGTCAATGGAATCCGTGAGTATAAGCCACCAAATGCCGACACCCGCATAAGACGGTATGGCACATTCACATCCCATACGCTCTTGCCGTAGAACATCTTGACGCAGAGGCGGGATGCGAAGCTTATGATCCTGCGTGACAATGTCTGCCTGCGCCCCTCCCGAATGCCGACAAGGAAATCATGGTCATTGCGCTTCGCCCAGAGTTCGCCGAATTTCTCCGGCCCCATTTCGTCATCCGAGTCAATCTGAAAAATCCAATCGAAGCCATCTGCCGTCGCCTCGCGGTAGCCGGTCAGAATTGTATTGCCGTGTCCGCCGTTTGGCTTCTGTCGGACATTGATTTGCGGGCCAAGCCTTTGCGCGGTCTGCCGCATCACCTTCATTGACTCGTCGCGCGAGCCATCATCGTAAGGGCGAATCTCATAATCAATGCCAAGTCTGTTGAGCGCGGCATCCCACTTCTCGAGCGTGGGGCCAATGGCTTCCTGTTCGTTGTAAACAGGCATTACAACACAGAGTCTATCGGACATCTTGCCTCTTTAGCGCCGGACTTCCGTGGTCATTGATGGCCCGCATCTCATCCCTCCCGCTACTTGCTGAAGAGGAACTCGACGACGTCGCCGTCCTTCATCTCGTAGTCCTTGCCCTCGGGGCGGAGCGCGCCGGCCGAGCGGGCGCCGGCCACGCCGCCGTTCTTCACGTAGTCGTCGTAGGCGATGACCTCGGCGCGGATGAAGCCCTTTTCGAAGTCGGTGTGGATCACGCCGGCGCACCGCGGCGCCTTCCAGCCGCGCCGGAACGTCCAGGCGCGCGCCTCCTTCGGTCCTGCGGTGAAGTACGAGGCGAGGCCGAGCGTGCGGTAGGCGAGCTTGATCGTACGGTCGAGCGACGACTCCTCCAGCCCGTAGCTGGCGAGGAACTCCTTCGCCTCGTCGTCCGAGAGCCCGGCGAGGTCGGCCTCCATCTGCGCGCACACCACGACCATCTCGCTGCCCTGCTTCTCGGCGTACGCCTTCAGGGCGGCGACGTGCGGGTTGTTCTCGCCGGTCACGTTGTCGTCGGCGACGTTGGCGCAGTAGATCACCTTCTTGTCGGTGAGGAAATGCAGGTCCTTCAGCACGGGCAGGATCGGATCGCCGTCGGCGCGCGGGAAGCTGCGCACGGGGTTGCCGTCCTCCAGATGCTTCAGCAGGGCGGCGCAGGCCTCGGCCTCGGGACGCAGCGGCGGCTTCGCTTGCGCCTCCTTCCTGATGCGCTCGTAGCGTTTGCGGAGCTGCTCCATGTCGGCGAGGATGAGCTCGGTCTCGATCACCTCGGCGTCGTCCACGGGCGCGATGGGGGCGGACTTGTTGCCGCCCTCCTGTACGTGGATGATGTCGTCGTTCTCGAAGCAGCGCACAACGTGGAGGATCGCGTCGCATTCGCGGATGTTCGCGAGGAACTTGTTGCCGAGTCCCTCGCCCTTCGATGCGCCTTTCACGAGGCCGGCGATGTCCGTGAACTCCACTGTGGCGCGGATGATCTGCTGCGGGTGCGCGATTGCCGCGAGTGCCTCGAGGCGCGGGTCCTGCACCTCCACGATGGCCGAGTTCGGCTCGATCGTGCAGAACGGGTAGTTCTCCGCCGCGGCCTGCTGACGCTTCGTGAGCGCGTTGAACAAAGTGGACTTGCCGACATTGGGCAATCCGACGATTCCGACTGAAAGACTCATTTCACTCCTTCTTCCTGACGGCGATAATTATACCATATTTTTCGCCGTGCGTCCCATCCTTGTTTTTGGGGGGTATTTCGTGGGGGGGTGTCTCACGCAGAGGCGCAGAGAGGCAGAGAGCGCAGAGGCAGGGTTATTGCTTTCGCTGCTGGGAGTTTAGGAGTCACGGAG
>JAFTAC010000390.1 GCA_017458805.1 Victivallales bacterium
CCTCCAGGAGCTCAAGCCAGGCTATGGACAGGCGGACATTTGCAGCCTGCTCTCCATCCTCCTCTCCAAAAGCCCCGACACATTCCGCAACTGCGAACTCCACATATTCAGCGACTTCCAGCAGGACACCTGGAGCCAGGAACAGGCCACTGCAATCTGTGCGAAGCTATCCGAACTTGGATCCGCACTCTTCCTGAACCGTTGCGGAATCGTCACCACAGGGGACGCAGGCCTCACCAAAGTGGAGTTTACCCCGCCCGCCATCATCGGCAGTGGACGCATCACCGCCAACGCCACTCTCCACGCCAACGGCCAATACGTGGGAAGCAATGTCCTCCGCATTGACAGTGATGCCCTTGAGCTGAACCACACCGCCGTCGAGCTGATGCCTGGCGAAGACACCAAAGCCTCCGTTACGGCGGACACTACAGACGAGGCACCCCAGATGTGCGGCACCCTCCGCATCGACGACGACGCATTCTCCCTCAACAACTGCCTCTACTACAGCCTGCCGCGCATCACCGCCGTGGAGGCCCTGCTCGTCCAGGGCACCAGCCCATCGGACACATTCTTCCTCAAGCACGCACTGGCCCCTGGTGGACAGGCCACTTCCCTGATTCAGCCACGCGAAATCGACTGGAACACCTTCCTCGCCTCCGACACGGGCGACGCCAAGGCCGTTTTCATCTGCAATCCACCGCCACTTGACGAGGCCGCCACCGCCAAAATCAACGTCCTGCTATCCAATGGCGCAGATATCATCCTCTTCCCTGGCAACAGCAACAGCCTGACGCAAGAGGCGTTGCGCCGCTTTACCGCATTCAAAAGCCTCCTAGTTCAGTTCAACGAGCGGGTCGAGGCGGAAAAGCTGGAAATCAGCCTTGCCAATGCGGACACACCACTCGCCATCCGCCTCAACAACAGCCTCCCCCCGCCATGGAGCTTCCCCGCCCGCACAACCATCGATATCACCCTCCCGCCCGAGAGCCACGGTGCCATCCTGCGCGAAGCGAAGCACGCCTTTCTGACCATGCTCCCGCAAGGCAACGGACGGCTCTGGCTCTTCGCCACCGACGCCGCACGCCAGTGGTCCGACTGGCCCGTCACCCCCTCCTTCCTCGTATGCATGCAGGAACTCTCCAAGCTGCTTGCGCAAACCGCTCTCCCCACTCTGGAGACAGAGATTGGAACCCCACTGCGCCTCGCCTGGCCTGGTCAGGACACCACCCTGGAGTTCACTGTTAGCAATCCTCCTTCGGCCTCCACCATTGAACGGGGTGCCACGCCCCCCGCGCCCCCCAGTCGTGTATTCGCCCTCACCCGCTCCTCCAGCGTGGCCCCCTTCGTTTTTCAGCAGCTTGACACGCCAGGTTTCTACACCATCAGCTCTGGACAGCATTCCGTGCAAATCGCCGTCAACCTGCCTGTTTCTGAGCGCATCTTGAACTACACAGGCGAAAAGCGGCTTCTCGCCACAACAGGAGACCTCCCGACGGCCTACACCACCAGCCCCGCAGAGCTGAACCAAAAGGCCGAGGAGCTTCGCCAGGGCAGCCCATTGTGGCCGCTGCTCCTCTGCATCGCCTTCTTCCTCAGCATCATCGAACTGCTCTTCGCCAATGCCCGCAGCCGCGCACAAGCCACACCACGCCTTATCCACGAGATTCTGGACAGTCCAGCTACAGGAGGCGCTAAATGACCGCGTTTGCCCTCCTCGTCTCCACCCCCGTCCTCCCCTGGTGGCTAATCGCCACCTGCGCACTCGCCTTCGCATGGTTTGCTTGGGCGACCTACGGCAAGTGCAAGCTCACGCTGCCGCAGAAATGCACCCTCTGGTCCTTGCGCATGGCCGCGTTTCTGCTCCTTGCGTGGATGCTTCTTCTCCAATCCTTCCACACCAAGCAAAGCCAGACCGAAAAGCCCGCCGTCGCACTGCTCCTCGACACCTCCGCCAGCATGGAGGACAACCCCATGGGAGCCGACAAGACCCGTGCGGAACGCGCCAAAGAACTGATGGCCTCGCCCGCCATCCGCTCCCTTTCAGACAAGGCACGCCTCTTCATCTTCGGCCTTGGCGCCGACATTCAGGACAATCCCGCAAATCTAGTGTGGTATCCATTAAATCCGTTTCAGGTTTCGAAGGCGTTTTTGAGGGAATTTGGCGCAAATGCGACCGCGCATAGTGACTATGTAAGGAAGCATTTACACCAAAATGACCAAAAAGGACAGGAACATGCAACGGATTTAAGGGATACCACACTAGCCTTCACCTCGCCACGCTCCCTCATCAGCCAGCAGATAGCCCACATCGCCGCACGCTTCCGTGGCGACAAGCTGGCCGCCATCATCCTGCTCTCCGACGGCTTGGACCACTCCTCCGAACGCATCGATGCCTCCACCCTCGGCGTGCCATTTTTCATACCTGAGCTGGAGGAACCAGGCGAGCCCGTCCACACGGCGCAGTTGGACTTCGCCGTCGGTGAAACCTCCTACCCGAAACGCGTTACCGTCAACTGGAAGACGGGCATCACGGTGGCCGTCAAACGGCTGTCAGGCCCCCAGGCCGCCACCTTCCCCGTTCAGTTGATGCAGGATGGCATCGTGCTTCAGGAGGAAATCGTCGCCTTTGCGGACAAAGAGACCACCCGCCGCCTTTCCTTCCAGCTCACGCCGACGCAGCAGGGGCCACAGCTCTATGAAATACGCATCGCCCCGCCAGGAGACGAGAACTCCGTCAACAACCGCAAGGAGCTGCTTATTGAGGTGACAGACAGCAAGCAGCGCATCCTATACCTTGAAGGCACCCCGCGATGGGAGTTCAAGTTCCTGAAGCGCAGCCTGCTAGCCGAACAAAACCTCCAGCTCCACGCTTTCGTCAAGTTCGGCGACGGTTCTTTCATCAGCTTCGACGAGACCAACTCGGGCGATCCCATGCCAGCCTTGACGCACGAATCGCTGAAAGAATACAAGGCCATCATCTTCGGTGACCTCACGGCAAGCGCACTCTCCGATGAGGAGGCTACCGCCGTCTGCAAGTTTGTGGAGGACGGCGGTGCCCTCCTGATGTTGGGGGGCGTCAACGCCTACAAGGAAGATGGCCTTGCCTTCACAAAAAAACTCTCCACCATCATGCCTGCGAGCTACAAGTCTGGCTCCACGATGCGGGAAGGCCGTTTCACCGTCGATTTCACCCCAGAGGGACGTGTACTCTCCGCATTCGCCTCACTGGCTGAAGAGGGACGCTTCCCCCCGCTGCTCACGCTATGGACCCCCGTCAAGCCAGGCCCCTTCACCTCCGCCTACCTCGCAGCCGCCGACGGTACGCCCGTGTTGCTGGCGCGCCAGGCAGGCCAGGGCCGTTCCGCCATGATTCTCTCCGACTCCCTCTGGCGCTGGCAGATGGGCGGTACCGCAGGCGAAGGCGGCAAGGGGCTCTACGGACGCTTCATCACCCAGCTTCTCTACTGGCTCTGCCCAGACAAACAGGGTGACCTCGCCGATGCACCGCTTCAAGTGCTCATCGCCGACTCCGAGGTTGACCAGCACCAGAAAGTGGTGGTCGGAGCCATCGGCAATGTCGGACAAGGCGGCGTATCCTGCCTGATAACAACCCCATCCAACAAAACGCTGACGCTCCCGATGCTGTCCGCGAAGCTCGAAGGCGAAGTGGGCCTCACACAGCCGCAAAACGGTTTCCGCTGCGACTTCACCCCCAATGAAATCGGCACCTACAAGCTGGAGGCACGCAGCGCCGACGGCACACGCCACGCATCAACCATCCTACTCTCGCGCTTCCCTGAGCTGGAGCACACGGGTGCCCCCATCAACAGGGCCTATCTCCACGAACTAGCCGAGAAATCAGGAGGAGCATGGGTGACATGGAGCCGATGCGCCAACCTCCTGGACAACCTTGTCCTTACCCCGCGCACACTCGAAATCGTCAGCGTCCGCCCCATCTGGAACCATTGGCTCGGCCTCACCATCCTCATGGCCCTCTACTGCCTCGAATGGTGGCTCCGCCGCAAGTGGGACATGGTGTGACAGGAGGTGGCGACGGCGTTCGCCGTCGTCCTGGCATACCCCAGCGCCTTCCATCCCTACTCACTTCCTCACAAAAATCACTCTATCCACCCGCAATGCGTTTGGCCTGTCAGAACCCTTCACATACGCGGGTCCCTGGAACTTAACGGATACAAATACATCGTACTCCCTGGCAGGATCCAAACCGTCAAACACCTTGTCCATATTGGCTGACATAAGCCACGTGTGATGAAACCATAAGCGGTTGTTCACGCTAAGCTTCGTTTTGCCAATGTAATAGAAATGGTATTTCTCGTCTTGGAACAGTTGTGTTTTCGGAATGGTTTTAGCAAAACGTCCCTTTTTCTCCTGGAAATCATAGATGCCGCACTCAAAGTCGAATGCGTGGAACTGGCTATCCGTTCCCTTGAAGTGCGTCGTCCTGATTTGAGAGGCATATCCACCCGCCGCATCATCGTCTTTGACCTTGTCGCCTGCATCGATGTCATACCAGAGCAAATCCACAACGTTTTTCTCCTTGAACTCATCGGGCAGGGGCGGACGATTTCGCATCAAGACAAACTCCTCCTTGAAATCCGCCAGCATCTTCGTGGTATCTTTCCAGTAAAGCCCCGCGTAGGCTTTGTAGTTCTCGAGTATCCGTTGTTCAAGTATGGCAACGGGGAATCTCGCCTCCAAAGACGCTGCTATGCGAGGCAGATTGATGTGCGCCAAATCAAGCACAAGACGCTCGGTTTTCAGCATCGCCTGGATTCGCGGGTGCGTGGGCTCAAGCTCTTCTGCCCTATCCAACAGTTCGTTGACACGTACAAAGAACTCTGGTGTCCAGTAGCTTCGCGATGACAGCGGCGCCAGCGCCAGCGGACGCGGCTCTTGCGCG
>JAFTAC010000391.1 GCA_017458805.1 Victivallales bacterium
AAGCCCTCCCAAAGGGAGGGATGTTGAGTTACATAACTCCGCTGTATTATCTAATCAAACACCCCCTCCTTTGAAGGGGTCTGGGGAGGCTAATCACGTGCGTGCACTCTATGAGCCCTTCACTGTCGAGGAAATCAACCAAAAGATTAATGACATCATCGCAGAACACAACTGGCTATGTCAAAACAGTTGCGATAATTTCTGCAAAAACAATACTTCTCCAACAACTCCTCCTCCCCCTAAAGGCGATGGTGACGAAATTCCTACTGTCCCGACACAGCCAGCGGAATCCTTCGATCCGAACGACAAGACAGTGACGGAGGGGTATGGCGCGAAGAAGTATGTCGCGGCGAATGAGAGCCTGAACTACAAGGTGGAGTTCGAGAACGAGGCGGAGGCGACGGGGCCCGCGCGATGGATTCGCGTCTATGACACGCTGGCGGAGGAGTTCGATCTGGACACCTTCGAGCTGAAGAGCATCTGCCTGGCGGGCAACTACATCGAGGTCGGCGACGGGCGCGATTCCTTCAACCAGCTGATTGATGTGAAACTGCAGGACGGCTCGACGGTTCAAGTGCAGGTCGCCATCAACCTTGATGCCGACACGCGCGAAATCTACGCGGACTTCATGGCGATCGACCCAGAAACGGGCTGGATGGAGCAGGATGTCACAAAGGGCATTCTTTTCCCAGAAGACGAAAGCGGGCGTGGACAGGGCTTCTTCACCTACGAGGTAGCCCTAAAGGATGGCATTGAGAACGGCATTGAGATTACCAACACTGCAGAAATCTACTTTGACTTCAATGACCCGATTGACACGCCTACCACTTTAAACACCGTAGATGCAGATGCGCCTGCCAAGCCCACGATGGAGCTTGCTGCAGATGGAACATCCGTAACCATCACGCTACACGCGGCGGACGCCGATTCGGGAATTGCGGGTTTCTACATCAAATACTCGCTGGATGGCGAGGCATTCTACGAGTACTGCATCTCCACGATGGACAGCATCAGCTTCGTAGGCGAGGCAGGAGCGACATATTACTTTGTGGCGCAGGCATTTGACAATGTGGGCAATGCGTCCGAATGGTCTGATGTGCAGATGACAACGTTGTTCATTGACAATGTGGCACCAGAAATCACGGGCATTGCGGCTGACGTGACCACTCCAACCAATTGCAATGTTGTGGTCACAGCCACCGCCAGCGATGCCGAGAGCGCGGTCATGCTGTACTACTCGAAGGACAATGGCGACTGGCAGGAGTACATTGACGGCGTTGTGTTCATGGAAAACGGCAGCGTTGTGTTCAAGGCGGTGGATGCGGCTGGAAACGAGACCATAAGCGACGCATTCCAGGTCACAAACATAGACAAGGTGGCGCCATTGCTGTCAAATCTGGATATTTCGGAACCTGACGCCAACGGCATGGTTGCAATCGCGGTCACTGCAAATGAGCCGCTCTCGCAGTTGAAGTACTCTTGGAACGGGAACGAATGGACGGAATTCCCAGGCGAAAAGCTTTTTGTTTCAAAAAGCGGCTTTGTGCAATTCCAGCTGCTTGATGCCGCAGGAAACGAAACCATTACGGGGAAATTTGAGGTTTCGATACCAATCCAGCCAGGCGATGATGACTGGACTGATTTGGCTACCATGGGGTCTGGCAGCTCTGAAATCGGCAACTTCGGCGTGGCTGAAATTGGCACCTCCGTCACAGGTGAGATCGGAATGGATGACAAGATTGACTACATGGCAATCGAACTGGATAGCGCAGTTTCCCTGTCATTCACAGTCAGCAGCGTGAATGCCGCGAAATTCACGCTTTACCAGCTTCAGAGCAAAGCCAGCAAGGGCATCACCACATACTCGCTGAAGAGCCTACAGGTCACGACGCTGAAGGCAAATGTCGCCGCCACTACAAAGAACCTGCTGTTGAACAAGGGTACATACTATCTCTGCATGGCGGCCACCGACAAGAAAGCGTTGGATGCCGCATATTCAGTCACCGTGAATGACAAGAGCGTGTTCTTCACCGAGGGCGACAACAGCGACGACTGGACCGACATGAAGACAACTGGCGCGGAAGGCCTGGCTGCCACGCTGGGCACTGTGACTGCTGAAAGCGGCACGCTGGTGGAGGATGGATGGGTTGGCTTTGGCGATGCAATCGACTATGCCGCATTCACGCTGGACAGCGGTGCCAGCCTGGCCTTCGACCTGAACGCCACCGACGCGGCAAAGTTCACCATATATCAGCTACAGAGCAAGGTGAGCAAAAACGTCACCACATATTCTCTGAAGAGCCTGCAGAGCACCGCTCTGAAGAAGAATGTGGCGGCAACCACAAAGAACCTGCTGCTGGAAAAGGGCATATATTACGTTGCAATGGAGGGCAGCAACGCCAAGAAAGGCGGCAGCGCAAGCTACACGGTCGCCCTCGGCGAAAAGTCCAGGTTCTATCCGGTCGGGGACAACAGCGACGACTGGGGCGACATGAAGACAGAGGGCGCAGCCGGTGCGGTGGGCGACCTGGGCGTGGTGGCTGCGGAAAGCGGCATGCTGCGTGAAGACGGCTGGGTTGGCTTCGGCGACGCAATCGACTATGCTTCATTCACGTTAGGCAGCGCAGCCAGCCTGGCATTCGACCTGACAAGCACCGACGCGGCGAAGTTCACCGTATATCAGCTGCAGAGCAAGGAAAACAAGACAGGCACGACCTATTCGCTGAAGAGCCTGCAGAGCACAACGCTGAAGGCCAACGTGAATGCCACCACCAAGAACCTGCTGCTGGAAAAGGGCACATACTATGTGGCGATGGAGAGCCCCAACGCCAAGAAGGGCGGCTATGCGGACTACAGCATCGCCTCCAGCGAAAAGAGCACGTTCTTCACCGATGGCAACAATGACGATGACGTTTGGAACGCAGCGGAATTGCCCGTCTTCGGCGGCGAATGGGAAGACTGGACTGGCTACGGCGACGCGATCGACTACCGCAAGCTGGAAATGGCAACGCCTGGCCGCCTTGCGCTGGACTTGACCGCCACGGACGCCACCAAGTTCACAGTCTGGCAGCTGGACGCCAAGACAAACAAGCTGAAGTCGGTGCAGGCAACCACGCTGAAGGCCAACAAGGACAAGACGCAGTACACGGCCTCCACCAAGGAGCTGCTGCTCAATGGGGGCACATACTACATCTCAATGGAATGCACCACCGCCAAGAAGGGAGGCAGCGCGGACTTCACCGTCGCGTATGGCGACAGATACGAGCTGTTTGAGAACTGCGACAACACAAACGACATCTGGAAGGATGCCCGCTTGCAGGAGGCAGTGGCACTTGAAGAGGCGCTTAATGGCTGGGTTGGCTTCGGCGACACGGCGGACTTCTACAGGTTCGAGGTGGCTGAGGCGGGCAAGCTGTCATTGACATTCGACGAGGACACCGAGGCCGCCGTCAAGGCGAAACAGCTCAAGTTGAGCTGCCTAGACGCCAATGGCAAGGCAGTCTCGCTGGTTGCGTTCGAGGACGGCAGTGTGGCTTCCAGCAAGGCACTTGCCGAAGGCGAGTACTATCTGGGCATCACCTGCGCCAACGTGCAGAAGTACGACACCAGCTATAGTGTAACCCTGGGAATGCTGGCTTGATACTTCCTATAATTGAGGCGCGAAGATTTTAACGCAGAGGCGCAGAGACGCAGAGACGCGAAGATTTTAACGCAGAGGCGCAGAGGCGCA